>JBPOFE010000051.1:0-20148 GCA_051252035.1 Sulfitobacter sp. | reverse complement strand
GACACGCCGGACAAGATCAAAGGCCATCCCAAGGTGCGCGAAGCATACTTGGGTGAAAGCCAGGATGCCGCATAACGTGGGTTCCACCCACCCTACCAGAACCCCGTAAGGTGGGTGCCAACCCACCCGCGCGAGAGGATAAATACGATGATTACATCCACCATGGACAAAAACGCCAATCACGCCGCCACCGCGCCCGCCTATCTGTCGGTCTGGGATCTGCACGCCTATTATGGTGAAAGCTATATCGTGCAAGGTGTCAGCTTTAACGTCCATGAGGGCGAAATTCTGGCGCTGTTGGGCCGCAATGGCGCAGGTAAAACATCAACCCTCCGAGCCATTGCACGGCTTGATGAACCCGAAGCCCGCAAAGGCGAAATCTGGCTCGACCATAAGCCGTTACACAAAATGAAAAGCCACGAAGCCTCCGCCGCGGGCATGGCGCTGGTCCCCGAAGATCGCCGCATCATTCCGGGCCTTACGGTTGAGGAAAACCTGAAACTCGCCCAGATCGCACCGCCCATCGGCTGGTCGCTTGAACGTATCTATGACCTGTTCCCCCGGCTTGGTGAACGCAAGACCCAAGAAGGCACAACATTGTCTGGGGGCGAGCAACAGATGTTGGCCATCGCCCGTGCCTTGGCACGCGACATCAAGGTGCTGCTGCTGGATGAACCCTATGAAGGGTTGGCGCCGGTGATCGTCGACGAGATCGAAAAAACGCTGTCACTGATCAAAGAACAGGGGATTACCACGATTTTGGTAGAGCAAAACGCGGTGCGCGCGCTGAAGCTGGCGGATCGTGCGGTGATTTTGGACACGGGTGGTATTGTTTTCGACGGCACAGCGTCTGAAGTGCTCGACAACGCTGAATTGCGGGCGGAATATCTGGCGATCTAAGCATCCTTCGCCGCTCCGCAGGTAGTCTCCAAAATCTCGCGCAACTCAGTTTTCAGCACCTTGCCATAATTATTCTTCGGCAATGCTGCGATCCGAACGTAGCGTTTGGGTCGTTTGAACCGCGCGATATGTGCCAGACAGAGTGCATCCAGATCTGCGTCCGGCGCGGCCCCCACCACAAAGGCCACAACTTCCTCACCCCATTCGGGGTGCGGATGCCCGACCACGGACACCTCATCTAAATCGGCATGCATCAACAGCACCTCTTCGACCTCGCGCGGATACACGTTTGATCCGCCCGTGATGATCATATCCCTGCTGCGATCTTGCAGGGTCAGATAGCCTTCGGCATCCAGAAACCCCATGTCACCTGTCATCAGCCAACCATTCTGCAACGTCTTCTCAGTGGCTTGCGGGTTTTGCCAGTACCCCGGCATAACTGTCTGGCCACGCACCATAATCTCTCCGTGGCTACCGATTGGCAGCGGCTGGCCCTGCGCATCACCGATCTGCACTTCAACTGCGGACTGTGCCCGGCCCACAGACGCCAGCCTTTCGCGCCAGCGAGGATGGCTGCGGTCTGCCACGTCCTCACGCGATAGTGCAGTAATCCCCATGGGACATTCACCTTGCCCGTAAATCTGTACAAAGATCGGGCCAAACCACTCTACTGCATCAATAATATCGGCATTATACATCGGCCCACCCGCATAGACGATGGTGCGCAAACCCTCGCCACGGGTGCCTGCCGCCTTCGCCTCGGCGGTCAATCGCTTTACCATTGTGGGGGCGGCAAACATATGGACCGATCCGTAATGTGCCGCCAGATCAAGGATTTCGGCACTGTCAAACCCGCCCGAGGCCGGACAGACATGCCGCGCACCGGCCCGCACATGCATCAGATTGTAAATGCCAGCGCCATGGCTCAACGGCGCCGCATAAAGCGCCGTATCATCGGCTTGCACCATATCCGCATCAACCTCGTAACACAGGGCCATCGACATCAGCATGCGATGGGTCATGATCACGCCCTTGGGATTGCCTGTCGTGCCAGATGTATAAAACAGCCATGCCAGATCGTTCCCATCGCGATGGGTGATATTGTCAATCGGCAGGGCCTTGAGGACATCATCGAAATCTGCGCCGGGGGCCACAATGACCCGCGCCTGCACATCTGCCGCTGCCAAATCTTGCGCCAAAAGCTCTGAGGCGAATATCAGCGCAACTCCAGCATCCTCTACAATAAATGCCGCCTCGCGCCCATGCAGCTTGGCATTGATCGGCACAACCGCCGCGCCCGCCATCCAAATACCATAAAACACGATCAGGTAGTCCGGCACATTCTTCATGAATATCCCGACGCGGTCGCCGGGTTTTACCCCCTGCGCCTGCAACCACCCGGCAACAGCACGCGCGCGCGCCTCAACAGCGGCGTAATCCGCGACTTCATCCTGTCCGGAAAACAAGGCCGACCGATCTGGCGAGAGTGCGGCGCGGCGCACCAACCAATGGGCTAAGTTCATTTAGATCTCCTGTTTTCCCAGCATGAGTGCGCGGGTAACTCCCACCACGTAACTGGCGGCTTTCCTTGCCGCACCCCATGTCTTATAAGCATCGCAAATGTCAGGGCATGCTACAACAATGCTGGCACAACACGGTTGAGGAAAATATGACGAAAAACACCCATGATTCAGATGTCGCTTTTATTCGTGCTTTGGCCGAATTGCTCAACGAAAATGATCTGACGGAACTGCAGGTCAAACGCGATTATGCTGAGGACGACAGCCTGAACGTCCGTGTCAGCCGTAAACCGCCACAACAGATTATGGCCCCGCAAAACATGCAGGCGGCCCCTGCTCCCGCAGCGGCACCGTCAGCAACTGCCACTGCGACGCCAGCGGCGGCAGCCCCTGCATCTGATAGCGCGGCAGACCCCGCCGATCATCCCGGTGCCGTGACATCACCGATGGTGGGCACGGTCTATATGCAGGCCGAGCCAAGCGCGCCTGCATTCATCACTGTCGGTGCATCCGTGTCTGAGGGTGATACGTTGCTGATCGTTGAAGCGATGAAAACCATGAACCACATTCCCGCCCCGCGTTCAGGCACAATCAAGCGCATCATGGTGGGTGACGGCGATGCCGTCGAATTTGGCGCGCCCCTTGTGATCATCGAATAAGGCGGTTCAGATGTTCAATAAAATCCTTGTCGCAAACCGAGGCGAGATTGCCCTGCGCGTGATCCGTGCCGCCCGTGAAATGGGCGTGCAATCGGTTGCCGTTCATTCCACCGCCGACAGTGACGCGATGCATGTGCGGATGGCGGACGAATCTGTTTGCATCGGCCCGCCCTCCAGCCAGCAATCCTATCTGTCGATCCCAGCGATCATCGCGGCATGCGAGATCACCGGCGCAGAGGCAATCCACCCCGGCTATGGCTTCATGTCCGAGAATGCGCAATTTGTGCAGGTGGTTGAGGATCATGGCCTGACATTTATCGGTCCCACAGCGGAACACATCCGCATCATGGGCGACAAGATCACCGCCAAGGACACGATGAAAAAGCTCGGCGTGCCTTGCGTTCCGGGTTCCGAAGGTGGCGTCGCCAACTTGGAAGAAGCCAAGAAGCTGGGTGACGAAATCGGTTACCCCGTCATCATCAAAGCCACAGCGGGTGGCGGTGGCAAGGGCATGAAAGTAGCCCAGACTGCCAAGGATATGGAAAAAGCGTTTCAAACCGCGCGTGCCGAGGGCAAGTCGAACTTTGGCAATGACGAAGTCTATATCGAGAAATATCTGACCACGCCGCGGCACATAGAAATTCAGGTGTTTGGTGATGGCAAAGGCCGCGCAGTGCATTTGGGCGAACGCGATTGTTCGCTGCAACGCCGCCACCAAAAGGTGTTCGAAGAAGCCCCCGGCCCTGCGATTTCCGAAGAGGAGCGCGCGCGGATCGGCAAGGTCTGTGCCGATGCTATGGCGGATATCAAGTACATCGGTGCTGGCACTATTGAGTTTCTATATGAGAAGGGTGAGTTCTATTTCATCGAAATGAACACACGTTTGCAGGTCGAACATCCCGTGACCGAAGGTATCTTTGGTGTCGATCTTGTGCGCGAGCAAATCCGCGTTGCTGCGGGCTTACCGATGGAATTCACCCAAGATAACCTCAAAATCAACGGCCACGCCATTGAGGTGCGCCTGAACGCTGAGAAGCTGCCGAATTTCCGCCCCTCACCGGGCCGGATCAGCCAGTATCACGCCCCTGGTGGTCTCGGCGTGCGCATGGACAGCGCGCTTTATGACGGCTATTCGATCCCGCCCTATTACGACAGCCTGATTGGCAAGCTGATCGTACATGGCCGCGACCGTCCCGAAGCGCTGGCCCGTCTTGGCCGTGCCTTGGGTGAGTTGATCATTGACGGTGTAGATACGACGATCCCGCTGTTCCGCGCCCTGCTGGCAGAAGAAGCCGTGCAGACTGGCAACTACAACATCCACTGGTTGGAACATTGGCTGGAAACCAACCTCGGCGAAGCCTGATTTCACATGGCGGAGTTGACGCCGGAGTTGTTGTTACACGGCTATTCGATCGGCATTTTCCCGATGGCTGAACATCGTGACGATCCAGAGATTTTCTGGGTCGATCCGCGCCGTCGCGGGGTCATGCCACTGAACGGGTTTCACCTGTCACGGTCATTGATCAAGGACATGCGGCGCACGGCGTTTACCGTCAGCATCAATCAAGACTTCGCTGGCGTTGTCGCAGGCTGTGCTGACCGTTCAGACACGTGGATCAATGATGAAATAGCAAGCCTTTACAACATATTGCACACCAAAGATCATGCACATTCAGTTGAGATATGGGATAATGAAACCCTCGTTGGCGGGGTTTATGGCGTCACCCTGGGCACTGCTTTCTTTGGCGAGAGCATGTTTTCACGCCGCACCAACGCGTCAAAAATGGCGCTGGCCGCCTTGGTGGACCGCTTAAAAATGGCGGGGTTCACCCTGTTTGATACGCAGTTTCTCACCGAACACTTGGCGTCGCTGGGAGCAGTTGAAATCACCCGCGCTGCCTATCATGCACAGCTTGATGTTGCCAAATCAGGACAGGCTAATTTTACGGCGCCACCACAGGCGACGCTGGCTCAGGTGGTGCAGCGTATGACCCAGATGTCGTAGCGCTGATGTTCCATCGCTGACAACGCAGGTGCGGATGCTATCATCCAACCTGAGAACACCGTGCCGGATTTGCCTTTTTCAGATATCTCCAGCGCCGCATAGGCATTCCCCGATGGGTTGCCTGCCGGATACCTGCAATCGGACATCACGATCTCAAGGTTGCCAAGCGTCTTTGACTGGCCTGACTGGATTTCGATATCGGTGGTCTGCCCGGATGTCTTATCCAAAGCCCGCAACACGCCGCCCGCAGCGGATGTTGCCTCTTGTGCCGACAAGGGCGAAGATAAGAAACACAGCAGAAACAATGGCTTCCACATCATACGGCTCCAATGGCGTCAAATTTGGATATCGGGTGGCGCAGGGATTATTCCGGGCGCCACGCATCGTAATCGGAACGGTCCTTGGGCTTGGCCTGACGAATTGATCCCGCAGGTGCATAGGCAAGCGCGGTCCCGGTTAGGTTCTCAATATGGGGCTTTTCCCATTTTTTATGGACCAAGGGTTTGTCACTGGGTGGCTCATCCCATGTATGATGCATCCAGCCATGCCAATCCGGGCTGATCCGGCTGGCTTCCATTTCACCGTTGAAAATCACCCAGCGTTTGCTGTCGTCAGCGTTGCGATAATAGATATTGCCCTGATCATCCTCGCCCACCTTGGAGCCCTTGCGCCAGGTGAAAAGCTGAGTGTTCAATGTCTGACCGTCCCACCACGTGAGCGCCCGGAAAATTGTCTTGAGAATGCCCATCGAAGGTCTCCGCATCTGTTGGATTTCTTATGCACCATGGACGCGGCGGCGTCCAGCCTGCGCCGATGTGTTGCAGCAAAGACTCCCATTCCCAAAACTCGGCATTCTTACAGGGTTAATTCCCTTGGCCCGTAAACTCTGCCCCCTTAATGTTTCCAAAACGGAGACAATCAGCATGGCAGCAAAGATCAAGACACCAACTCATGTGGCCGAATGCCACGGCGTCAAAGTCCCCGACAGCCCCATGATGACCCCCGAACGTGCAGAGCGTATCAATGCCGCGCGCTATGAAGGTCAGGAAATTGCAGGGGCATTAGAGGTCATTCGCCCCGGCGATCATGTGCTGGAACTTGGTGCGGGTCTTGGCCTTGTTGGGGCAATTGCCGCCAAAAACGGCAAACCGGCCAAGGTGCTGTCGTTTGAGGCCAACCCCAACCTGATTGAACATATCAATGCGCTTTATGCCTTGAACAAGCTAAGCAAGCGGATTGAGGTGCGAAACGAGGTTCTTGTTAGCGAACCGAATGCGCCAAAGACCCTGCCGTTCCACATCCGCAATTCCTATCTTGGATCATCCCTGATCGACACAGACCGCCGCGCCACGACCCGCGTTGATGTGCCAACGGCGGACTACGCCAAAATTCACAGCGATTTTGAACCCGACGTGTTGCTGATGGACATCGAAGGCGGCGAGTTGGACTTTTTGCGGCACGCGTCCCTGAAAGGTGTCCGCGCCATCGTGATCGAGTTTCACCCCGAAGCCTATGGCAAAGAAGGCATGCGCGAATGCAAATCGATTCTAGAGCGGGCCGGATTTGCCAAAGTTGTTGGTCATTGCACCCGGCATGTGTGGACCTGCACCTATGACGCGGGCCTCGCCCCACCCGTGCCAGACAGCGGATGGACCACGGAAAAGCAGACGATCGAAAACGCCGTGGTTGTACCGCCGACCGAGCAGAATTTTGTGCAAGCCGCCGGCGTTTTGCACCCGGACGGCAGCTATTGCAGTTCCGGCGCACTGTGGCGCAATGGGCGGGCGCTGACGGTCAAGCCCAAGATGCCTGAGGGCAATATTTCAGAGCGTAAAGGCACATGGCTTTGGGGTGGGCTGCTTTGGATGCACTTTGGCCATTTTCTGGTTGAAAGCACCGCCCGGCTCTGGGCCTTGGATAATTTGAAAGAGCCGATTGATGGCATCCTCTTTGCGCCCAAACGCCCGCGCAACGGCAGTGAGGTTCACCCATTCCAAAATGAGTTTGTCCAGTTGATGGGTGCCGATGTGCCTGTGGAATGCCTAGACGGCCCTGCGCGTGTTGAGCGGCTGATCGTGCCCGGACAAGGATTTGGCCTTGGGTCGATGATTGAAGGCACGCAACATTACCGCGATGCCATCGCGCGGAATTTCGCCAAGGATATCAAGGCGGAAGGCCCCGATAAAATATATATCAGCCGCAGCCGACTACCCGCAGGACGTGGTAATCTGATTGGCGAAGCGGAGCTGGAAAAGCATCTGACCAAACAGGGGTATACGATTTATCACCCGGAAAAACATGATCTGACCAGCCAGATTGCAACCTATAAGGCCGCACGGCAAATCATTGCCGCCGAAGGGTCAGCGCTGCATCTTTTGGCGATGGTTGCACAGGCCGATCAACAGGTGGCAATCATCGTGCGTCGCCCCTCGGGTGCGACAAAGCAATTGCAAAAACATCTGAAATCCTTCGCAGGTGTCACCGCTGTTATGCTCAACCAACTCACACGGTCATGGAAACCCACAGGTCCAGCGAAGTCGCGGTTGTGGATGGGTGAATTGAACATGCCCGCACTGCAAAGGGACCTCGCGGAGGCGGGGTTTATCAAATCCAGCAAGACCAAATGGGCGTCACTGAAGCGCGATGACGTCCATGCGCGTTTGGGTGAGGAGTTCGAGGAAGTGGTTTAGGCCGCGTCCGGTATCACTGCAGTCACTTCGATTTCAATCCGATCCGCCGGGTCGATCAATTTCGCCTCGATCACCGTCGCGGCTGGTGGATGTGCGCCAAATGCCTCACGCAAGTGCGGCCAGCAAGCCTCGAACTCGCGAATGTCGGCCATATAGTAAATCACACGCACCGCATGGGCCAAGTCGGTTCCGGCCTCGTGCAACGCCTTGTCAATGGTCCTGAGCGCAGACGCGCATTGGCCCGTGACATCGGTGGGCATGTCGTCGGCATGGGCACATGTGCCTGCCACATGCACCCAACCCCCTGCCACGACGGCACGGCAATATCCGACCTTTTCTTCAAATGGGCCGCCTGAATGAATGCGTTTGATGGTCATGATTTGCCCTTCTTTTGGTCCAAACAGAAAAGGCGGGCCATGGCCCGCCTTTCCGGTAAATCTATTTCCAGCCAGTAATCAGCTTGCTGTCGCAGGTTCTTTTTCTGCCTCAGCATGGATCATTAGCGGCTGTGCCTCCGATACCACTGCTTCTTCGTTCACGACGACTTCGGTCACGCTGTCCAGACCCGGAAGATCGAACATTGTGTTCAATAGGATATCTTCGAGGATCGAGCGCAAACCACGCGCACCTGTTTTACGTTCGATCGCGCGTTTCGCAATCGCCGAAAGCGCATCATCGGTAAAGGTCAGTGCGGTATCTTCCAGTTCAAACAACCGCTGATATTGCTTGACCAGCGCATTCTTTGGCTGCGTCAGGATCGTGACCAGTGCATCTTCGTCCAGATCTTCGAGCGTCGCCAGAACTGGCAAGCGCCCAACAAATTCTGGGATCAACCCGAATTTCAACAAATCCTCTGGTTCCAGCTCGGTAAAAATCTCACCGATGCCACGCGCGTCGTTGTCGCGCACGTCGGCGCCAAAGCCCATCGCCGACCCTTTGCCACGCTGCGCGATGATCTTGTCCAGCCCAGCGAATGCGCCGCCGCATATGAACAGGATATTTGTCGTGTCCACTTGCAGGAATTCCTGTTGTGGATGTTTACGCCCGCCTTGCGGTGGCACTGAGGCGACCGTGCCCTCCATCAGCTTGAGCAATGCCTGCTGCACGCCCTCGCCCGATACATCGCGGGTGATGGAGGGGTTTTCAGACTTGCGGGTAATCTTATCAACTTCGTCGATATAGACGATGCCGCGCTGTGCTTTTTCGACGTTATATTCCGATGACTGAAGCAGCTTAAGGATGATGTTTTCGACGTCTTCACCGACATAACCGGCTTCGGTCAATGTTGTCGCATCCGCCATGGTGAACGGCACATCCAAAATCCGCGCCAACGTTTGAGCCAACAACGTCTTACCGCAGCCAGTTGGCCCGATCAGCAAGATGTTGGATTTTGCCAGCTCAATATCCCCACCCTTTTGGGCATGGTTCAGGCGTTTGTAGTGATTGTGAACAGCCACAGACAACACGCGTTTCGCGTTGGCCTGACCGATGACATAATCATCCAGCACATCACAGATGTCCTTGGGCGTCGGCACGCCATCCGTCGCCTTCAGGCCCGATGCCTTGGTTTCCTCGCGGATGATGTCCATGCACAGTTCAACGCATTCATCACAGATGAACACGGTTGGCCCCGCAATCAGCTTGCGAACCTCATGCTGGCTCTTGCCGCAAAAGCTGCAATAGAGGGTGTTTTTGCTGTCGCCGCCGGAAGAATTCGCCATGTTAACCCTTTCAGGTCATCGTTTGTAAGTACCGCCCGTTTTCAGGACGCTGCGATTTGGCCTCAACACTAGGCCAGTGACCCAGGCGCTACAATCGCAAAATCTACAATTGCGAACACAGCGCCGGGATCAAATTTTATTTGTCCTTCTTGCCCTTTGTATCGGCATCAGGATCATCCGCTTTACCACGGCTTTCAACGATTTCGTCAATGTGGCCCCAATCCTTGGCCTCATCCGGGGTCATCCACAAATCACGATCCAATGCTTTCTGAACAGTCTTCATCGTTTGACCGGAATGTTTGACGTAAAGCTCATACATCCGCTCACGGGTACGTTCGATATGGCGCGCTGAAATAAGGATGTCCTCGGCCTTGCCTTGTGAACCGCCGGAGGGCTGGTGGATCATCACCTCGGCATTAGGAAGCGCAAAACGCATGCCTTTTTCACCGCCGATTGCAATGACCGACCCCATAGAGGCCGCCATGCCGCAGATCAGCGTTGAAACCTTGGGTTTGATGTATTGCATCGTGTCGTAGATCGACAGGCCAGCCGTCACTTCGCCACCGGGCGAATTGATATACATGCTGATTTCTTTTGACGGATTTTCCGCCTCAAGATGCAGCAGTTGCGCGACGATAAGATGGCTCATCCCGCTGTGAATCGGGCCATTTACAAAAATAATCCGTTCTTTGAGCAGTCTGGAGAAGATGTCGTAAGCACGTTCGCCCCGGCTGGTTTGTTCAACCACCATAGGGACAAGCGTGTTCATATAAGTGTCGATAGGATCGTTCATGTATGCCTGCCTGTTTTTCCGTTCGCAGGACCATACCCGCAAAACCCTTACCCAGAGATTAGTCTCGCCGGATTAGGGGTTCAAGGGGGGCCGTGGCATCAGGTGGCACTTGGCGGGCATTCTTAGGGTGTCGTTGATTTCAGATAGGCAATCACGGCTGCTAGATCTTCCTCTTTTTTCAACCCTGCAAAGGACATTTTTGTACCCTTGAGATAGCCCCTAGGCTTGGCCAAAAACGCGGCAAGTTCCGGTGACGTCCAAATCAATCCATCCTCGGCGGCTTTTTGCAGCGCATTGGAATATTTAAATCCATCCACCGCCGCCGCAGGGGCATCGACAATGCCGGTTAAGATCGGGCCGACCCGGTTTTTGGCACGCTCACCGACCTGATGGCAGGCTTTGCATTTCTTGAACACCTTTTCACCCTCCGCAACCAATGCGGGATCGAGTGCGTCTGGTTCATTGGTGGCAACGGCTGTTTCCTCTGCCGTACCGGGCTCTGCGCTGGCTTGGCCGGACTCGGCCGCCTTTGCCGCGGTTTCTTCTGGCGTTACATCCAACACCGCCGCGCGCATGGTGATTTCAACGCTGCCTTTGCAGCTCTCCATGCATGGCTCACCGGTGAAGACGGCCAGTTCGGTTTCAGGACGATCATCTGGCTTGAAGGCATCCTCGTTGGGCAAGCGTGTGTCGGCGAAATTTTCAGAAGACAGCGCGAACCCCTCTTCCACTTCGTCATTGAGATACAGCAGATAGGCCGTGATCGCATAAACGTCATCCGCCTCAAGTGATTGCGCCTCACCAAATGGCATGGCGCGGTTCACATAGTCGTAAACCGTTGAAAGATATGGCCAATAGCTGCCGATCGTTTTTACCGGGCGGGCATTGGTCAAACTGCCCTGGCCCCCAGCCAGTACTGGCCAACGACCCGCACCTTCGCCAAAAACCCCGTGGCAGCTCGCGCATTTGGCAGCAAATATTTTATCGCCCTGCTCTACCGTGCCGCGCCCTTCGGGCAGGCCCATGCCATCGGGGCGCACGTCGATGTCCCAAACGGCGATTTCTTCTGAGCTGACGGCATGACCCAAGCCCAAGGGCTCTGCTGCCAAGGGCCCGGTGATAAGCGTTGCGGCGATTGCGGTTTTAAGAAATCTCGACATTTTCCGCCCTCCCGTCGGCATCCACGGCCCAGGTTTGTATCCCGTTGTTATGATAGATCGAATTGACGCCGCGGACCTTGCGCAAGGCGTCCTTGGTGGGTTGCACATAACCGGTGCTGTCATGCGCGCGACTTTGCAGCAGCAAAGGTGATCCATCCCAGTCAAATTCATAATAAAACCGATGCATCGATTTCATCAGACTGGGCCCGTCCATCCGCGCCTTGTGCCAGTTCATGCCGCCGTCAATCGTCACATCCACACGCGGGATCGTGCCACGCCCGGACCATGCGATCCCGGTCAACACGGTTGGCCCCGGCCCATGGGTGATGGGTGCCTGCGGGCTAGGGTTGGTGATCACGGATTTTGCATCCATTTCCCAGGTGAACCGCCGCGCGATACCATCGTCTAACAGATCCGTATATTTGCTGGTTTCTTCACGGTGATGCCAAGGCTGATCACCGACCTCGATCCGGCGCAACCATTTGATCCACATGTTGCCTTCCCACCCCGGCACAACCAACCGCAGGGGGTATCCTTGTTCGGCGCGCAAGGCTTCACCATTCATCTTGAAGGCGACCAGACAATCCTCCAGCGCCTTTTCCATCGGGATCGATCGGGTCATTGCCGCGGCATCTGCTCCTTCGGCTAAAATCCATTTACCTGAAGGCCTTACACCCGCTTCCTCAAGTAAAAGTTTAAGTGGGACGCCGGTATACATCACGTTGTGGATCATGCCATGGGTGAATTGACAGCCGTTCAACTGCGCTCCACGCCACTCCATCCCGGAGTTTGCGGCGCATTCCAGAAAGTAGACATGATTTTCACGTGGGAACCGTTTGATATCCTCCATGGTGAAGGCCAAAGGCTTGTCGACCAGCCCGTGGATCATCAGCCGATGTTCTGCCGGATCGACCCGCGCCACCCCGCCGTGATGGCGTTCAAAGCACAGACCATTGGGGGTGATGATCCCGTCCAGATCATGGATCGGGGTAAAGTTGATTGAGGATATCGGATCGGCGGTCAACCACTCAACACTGCGGCGTTTGACGTCCTTTTCATACTCCGATGGCATGCCATAGGGCGCGGCATCCACACCATCTCCAAGTTCCTGCATCCAAGGTTGTATTCTAATGGCCGGGTCTTTGGCGGAGGCCGTTGTCGCCAACCCTGCCCCGGTTGCCGCGACACCTGTAAGAAAATTACGCCTGTTTGGCTTTTTACCTTTGAATGAAAATGTCACGGGGTGTCTCCACATATCTACAAATTCAACTTATTGAATTTAATAGGGCCTGAGAACCCCATTTCTAGGATTTTCTTTAGTCGGGTAGCACAACCTCGACCGGGGTACGTGCGCCTGTGTCGACCGTGCCCATCTTGGTTATATGGCTTTCCACCACATCCCAGATCGGCGGTCCTTCGGTGCCTTCGTTGACGGACGCCCAGCCTGCCACGACATAGCTGCGCGCGGGATCAATTGGATCGCCCGTGGACAAAAGGGTCATGTCACTGACCCGTTCTCCCTGCGGCTTGGCGATATCCATTTTGAAACCCATACCACCGACGCGCACCATATCGCCGCCCTGTTGGTAATACGGGTCGGGGTTGAACAGGTTATCGCCCACGTCCTCCAACACCACTTTCAGGAATTCACCTGTCATTTCAGTGCGATAGGCATTGGGATAGGTCATCGCGGTGACGTTAAAGATATCCTCGCGTGTGATGTCCTGCCCTGGCAAAATCGACGGCCCCCAGCGCACACCGGGCGACAGAGCAATCTCTGCGTCGCGTTCCGATAGCAACGCGTCACAGATCAAATCATCCCATGAGCCGTTGAAATTACCCCGGCGATAGAGCAGCGCATCAGTCTTGCCGACCACATGGGTCAGATCGTCGATGAACGGCGCACGCTGCGCATCAATCAGGGCCGTGACAGCCGGGTCAGGCGCGATCAGGTCGCTGAAAATCGGGATCAGCTTGTGTTTGATCCCCATCATCTTGCCATCGCGCACATCCAGATCGACGCGACTAACAAATTTTCCGTTCGATCCTGAGGCAATAATATGGGTCTGCTCAACCAACACGGGTTCCGGCAGAGCATCGTGCGTGTGGCCCGACAGGATCACGTCAATGCCCTTGACAATACCCGCCATTTTCTTGTCCACGTCAAAGCCATTATGGCTAAGACAGACAACCAGTTCGGCCCCCGCTGCGCGGACTTCATCGACCATTTCTTGCATGTGTTCATCGCGAATACCAAACGAATATTCGGGGAACATCCAGCCCGGATTGGCGATGGGCATGTAAGGGAACGCTTGTCCGATTACAGCAATTTTGACGCCGCCACGTTCAAAAAACTCGTAAGGCTTGAACAATTCCGATGGTTCGTCCCATTCAGCGTCAAAGATGTTCTGGCCAAGGGCGGCAAAGGGTAGACCCTCGACAATCTCCTGAACCCGGTCGGATCCAAGGGTGAATTCCCAGTGGAATGTCATTGCGTCGGGCTTCAATGCGTTCATCACATTGACCATGTCCTGACCTTGGGTCTTGAGACAGGTCATGGAGCCATGCCACGTGTCGCCGCCATCCAGCAACAGAGCATCCGGGCGATCGCTGCGGATCGCGTTCAGCACGGTTGAAACCCGGTCAAGGCCACCGACCTTTCCGTAAGCCTGTGCATGGGTCACGAAATCATCATAGGTCAGCGCGTAATCCATCGGGGTGCCCCCCCCAACGCCATAGCGGATGCGAAAGTCTTCGCCCGTGATATGTGGCACTTTGCCCTTGTTTTCACCGACGCCGATGTTCACTGAGGGTTCGCGGAAATAGATCGGTTTGAGCTGCGCGTGGATGTCGGTGATATGCATCAACGTGACATTGCCAAAGGTTTCAAACTCCAACAACGCATCCTGATCAAAGCGATCTTGCGCGGCCAGTTTTGCCCAATTGCCGAAACCAGAGCCGCCATAGATCGAGG
Organism: Sulfitobacter sp.; assembly: GCA_051252035.1. Lineage (GTDB taxonomy): Bacteria > Pseudomonadota > Alphaproteobacteria > Rhodobacterales > Rhodobacteraceae > Sulfitobacter. The sequence goes on along the minus strand of JBPOFE010000051.1, from coordinate 5,726 downwards.
CCGCAGCCATGGACATTTGCAGGAAATCACGACGTGACAACATGGGGCAAGCTCCGTTCAGCAGAATATAGAAAGTCTGTCCGACCCCGCAAAAACGGGGTCGGTATCGTGTCGGTAAAACGTCTGTATTGCGTCGGTATCAGTTACGGACCGAAGGTGCCTCGACCGACAGACCATTGCCGCGGCTGGCAACATAAAGCTCCAGCGCGATGAATTCGTCACTGCCGGGGCTGAATGTTTCGGCCCGTGTATCGCGGATGCAGCCCTTAAAGCGCGAATGCGACCCGTTCAACTTGGTGTTCTTCAAACGGTAGACCGGAAAGCCGTTGATCTGACCCTGGCTCAGATGATCGGCGCGGATCATGTTGCCAAAGTTGTCTTCGTGGCAATTGGCGCAGCTGAGTTCGAGCTGGCCATAGCGAGTATAATACATCTCTTTGCCCTGCTCCCACGTGCTTTGAGCGGGACCGTCGATGGCGACGTTCACGGGCATGCCGCGTGACTGCACCGAGATCAATGCTTCCATTGAGATGATATCGGTCTTGTCATATTTCCACGCATCCGCGCCCATCTGATTGGTGCGGCAATCGTTGATTTGCATCGCCAAAGTACGGACCTCGCCCGCCTCTTCGTTCCATTTCGGATAGACCGCGCGCACGCCTTTCATGCTGGTCTCAACATCTTCGTGGCAGGACGCACAGGATTTGCCCTCGGACCCTTCCACTGCATTCCAAGACGCCATTGCCTGATCCACAAAGATCATGCCGGAATTGTCAAAATCGTCCATCTGCAACACTTGGGTTTCATCAGAGCGGAACCGCCAGCCTGACATCACCTCGTCACCCAATGCGCCTTCGAGATGCGCGGGTGCTGCAGTTTTGGTCACAATCTCGATCTCACCGTTGATAACCAGTTCCGCATCCTCATCCGCAAAACCAGCCATTGGTGTGACCAGCAGCGCAGCGATTGCTGTCATTGCCTTGAATTTCATAGCGTTTCCTCCCTGTTCCAAACGTCGTTCGCCACCCTCAAAGGGATCAGCCAATCGCGATGGATTTTGTTTCTTCGTAGACGCTTCCGTCGTCGTCATACCATGTGAATTTGAAATCGCCCGCCTCGGGAACGGTCGCCGCAAATTCGAAATACGGATTGGTCGACATCGCGGGCTCCATGGTCACATCAATGACGTTTTTGCCGTTAAAGTCGCAAGTAAAGCGGTTGATGATCGACCGTGGGATCAGATTGCCCTCTTTATCCTTGCGTTGGCCGGATTCCATGGGGTGGCTGATCAAGGTTTTGATCGTAATCACATCACCAGCGGCGGCTTTTTTCGGGACTTTGACGCGGGGTGTTACACCTTCTGCCATTTTAGATACTCCTGAGTATAGGGGCGCGCGGGCTTATCCGCCGCAGCCGCCAATTGTGACTTTGACCTCGGCGCTGGTGCGCGCGAATGTGCCGTCTTCCATCTTGGCAATGGCAACGACATCCTGGCTTTTGGCCAGTCGGATGCGTGTCGATGCGGAGCGGCTTCCGGCCAGGGGACCAAAGTTAAAGGTGCCCGCGGGTGGTGTCGGGTTACCTGTGGCAAGCAGCATGATCGACACCGCGCCCGGCGCATCGACTTCGATTGGCACGGTATTGCCATTTTCCGCAATCTCGGGCGCGGTCAACGTGACGCCTGTGTCGGCCATATCAGCACCACCGGTAAAATCGGCGATGATCAGGTCCACATCTTCAGTCGCGGCGGCGGCACCCATTGGCATGGAAATCAGCGCTACAGCGCCCAATCCCAGCCCGAATGTTTCGCGTCTTGAGAAATCCATCATTCTCTCCCCTATTCTTTCAACGTGGCAAGGAACGCCACAACATCTTCGATCATCTGCGCATCCAACAGGGGTGGCAGCGGCTCTGACGCGGCGTCGCCTGTATAGGCATCACCGGGCCGGATATATCCGGTGGTCTTGTAATATGAAGGCATCATCGATGCTTCGAAAGTCTTTTTCGAATTGGCCACGATCCCGCGCAATTCAGCCTCGGTCCAGCGGTCCCCAGCCCCGTCCAGCGCCGGGCCGATTTCGCCTTGGAATGCGATGTCAGCCAAGGCACCGACCTGATGGCAGGCCACGCAATTGCCCTGTTTTTTGTCACCGACGATTGCGGCCCCGTTTGTTGCGTCGCCCGCCACACCGGACAACGACACCTCAACGGCACCCGCATCGTCGAATGCCACATCCGCAGGTGCGACCATTTCAGCCACAGCCATACCAGCACTTGTCACAAATGCTGTTGCTACGATCCATTTCATCATTGCAATCGTCTCCTCCCGAGTTCGATCACATCTTTGTGTGATCTTGTTTTCCCAACCCTAGGACAGCCTAGCCTCAAAGCGCAAGAACAAATTCAAATATTTGAATGGCTGATAGTTCAATCCGCCATGCCATTGTCGCGTACCTGAATGCGGCGGGCGTGGTAGCGCTGGAAATCTTCATCCCCGTCAAGGGCATAGCGTTCTTCGACAACCCACGTCAGCATGTCCATCGTGGTTCCAGCACCAAAGGCGCCCGGCATTGAGGCCACGGCGGCCTGGGGTGCGGTTTTGTCATCTGCCACCGCTTTGTCGATGAACATCATCGTGGGTGTAAACAGAATCCCCCATTTGCGGGCCATCGCTTTCTCGCTCAGCGTTTCGCCGTCAAAATCGGTGACCTCAATGTCGCCATGCAAGTTTAGTTGCACCACAAAATAATTCTCTGCGATGTAGTCAGAGACATGCGGTTTGCTGAAAACCTCTTCGTGCATTTTGGTGCAATAGATACAGCCGCGCTGTTCAAACATGATCAACAGGCGCTTGCCCTCGTCGTTTGCCTCGGCCAGATCTTCGCCCAGATCCTTGAACGTGTCGCGCATCCATGGCGCTTTGTGCAGGCCATCGTCACCCAGTTCTGCAGCCCAAAGCGGCAGTGCGATCAGTGTGGCCGCAAGGATAGATAGAAGTCTCATGGCAGTCTCCTTTTTAATCAACCTAATGTGGTGAAGGCCGGGAACCAGCGGATCATCATATCCGCGATCCAGCGCACCCCGCCTGTGACGATCAGTACCGCGAACAGGATCAGCATCGCCCCCATTACTTTTTCCACTTTAGCCACCAGTGCCCGGTTGCGAGCGGCCCAGTTCAGGAACGGTTTGGCAAATATTGCCGCGACAATGAAGGGTGCGGTCATACCCAGCCCATAGAATAGCAGCAGCACGCCACCGCGCCAAACTTCGCCCATGCCAGAGGCAATCATTAATATTGAGGCCAGTGCCGGGCCGACGCAAGGTGTCCAGCCAAAGCCAAAAGCAAGGCCCATCACATAGGCCCCCCAGATAGATGTCGGTGCGCCGCCCGCCTCCAGACGCGCCTCGCGGTAAAGCAGCGGCACTTTGATCACGCCCAGAAAATGCAGGCCAAAGACCAGCAGAATCGCAGCGGCAACCCATGACAGCGGTTCAAGATATTGCGCAAACACCTGACCTAATGCCGTGGCCCCCATCCCCAGCATGACAAAGATGCTGCTGACCCCAAGGGCAAACAGGATTGACGACAGGACAAGCCTGCGCTGCGCGCCCGGAGCGATCTCACCGTCGCCGCGCAACTCGGACATGCTGAGCCCGCCCATGTAAGATAGGTAAAACGGCACCATTGGCAGAATACAGGGCGTGAAAAAGCTGAGTATTCCCGCCAGTATCGCCCCTGCATAGCTTATGTCGAACATGGCCCCTGCTTTCGCGTGCTTGATCTATTCACATATTCAAATTACGTTGAGTGTTAGCTTCACGTCAATCAGGCTTAATGACATGCGCGCGCTTTTTGCCCTTTTCATCGCGGCCTTTACCGCCCTGCCCGCGGATGCGGTTGAGCTGGTTATGGTTGATCAAAGGGGCTGTATTTATTGCGAACGCTGGGAGGCCGAGATTGGCCCGATTTATCCCAAAACCGCCGAGGGCCGCTTTGCCCCGCTGCGCCGGGTCGATATTCGTGCTGTGGCCGATGATGTTGATCTCAAGCGCCGTGTGGTGTTCACGCCGACGTTTTTGGTGGTCGATGAGGGGGCCGAATTGATCCGCCTCGAAGGCTATCCGGGCGAGGAGTTCTTTTGGCCCTTGCTGGATGAGATTTTGCGCGAAACCACAGATTACACAGGAGAAACGCCATGAAGAAGCTCGCTTTGATGTTCAGCTTTGCCGCCTCGGCTGCCGTTGCCGGGGCCGATGATGCCTTTGTCGAATTCCGCAGTCTAAAGCCCGAGTTTGCCCTGCAGATGGCGCAGGCCGCGATGGATGCTTGTCAGGAACAGGGGTTTCAGGTTGGCGTGACCGTGGTGGATCGCATGGGCGTGCCGCAAGTGTTCATACGTGACCGTTTCGCGGGGGCGCATGTCTATGAGACATCGCGGCGCAAAGCATGGACCGCTGTAAGTTTCCGCACCAACACAACTGATCTGGCGGCGACAACGCAGGCCGGCATGCCCGCGTCCGGCATCCGACATCTGACCGAAGCCCTGCCCTTGGGCGGTGGGTTGATGGTGCAGGACGGTGATGGTGCGATGATTGCCGGAATTGGTGTTAGCGGCGCGCCGGGTGGTGACGCGGATGACGTCTGTGCGCAAGCTGGCATCGACGCCATTGCCGATGAAATTGCATTTTAAGGATTATCTATGGCCCTCCCCGTCATATCCCCCGACATTTCTGACGACGACATGGACCGGATGCTGAACAACGCCGTGACCGCGTCAAATTTCCTCAAGGCGATCAGCCATGAGGGGCGTTTGATGATCCTGTGTCATTTGGTATCAGGCGAAAAGTCGGTGACCGAATTGGAAGCATTGATGTCAGCGCGGCAAGCGGCGGTCAGCCAGCAATTGTCACGCCTGCGGCTTGAGGGACTGGTGATCCCGCGCCGCGAGGGCAAGACGATCTATTATCGTCTGGCCAATGACCGTCCGCGCAAGGTGCTAGAAGTCGTTTACGAGTTGTTTTGCAAAGATGATTGATCTGCTGGGCCAGCCATTGGTGGCGGCCAGCTTGGGTGCTTTGGGCGGCATCCTGTTGGGGCTTGCCGCGCGGTTGGGGCGGTTTTGCACCTTGGGTGCGATTGAGGACGCGCTTTATGGCGGCTCTGACATCCGGTTGCGCATGTGGGGGCTGGCGATTGGCGTTGCGATCTTTGGCACCTTTGGGTTGGCCGCTTTGGGATTTTTCAATCTGAGTGATGCGTTTTATCTTAGCGTGGCGTTTTCATGGCCTGCGGCGATCATCGGTGGGCTGCTGTTTGGCTATGGCATGGCGCTGGCGGGCAATTGCGGCTTTGGTGCGATTGCGCGGCTGGGTGGCGGTGACCTGCGGTCGTTTGTGATTGTGCTGGTGATGGGGCTTGCCGCCTATTCCACCCTCAGCGGTCCGTTTGCCTTTGTGCGCAGCGCAGTATTTCCCAGAACCTTGGATACAGGCACGCCTGACGGCATTGCGCATGTGCTGGCAGCCGCAACTGGGGTGCCGATGATTCTTGTGGGGCTTTTGATCGGAGTTTTGATCATTGGCGCGGTAATTTCATCCCAAGCGTTTCGCCGCGACCGTGCCGCCCTCATCTGGGGTGGGGTTGTGGGGATTGCCATTATCTCTGGTTGGGCCAGCACCGCGTGGATTGCTGCCCATGGGTTTGCCCCACAGGTCCTGATTTCACA
>JBPOFE010000050.1:0-20281 GCA_051252035.1 Sulfitobacter sp. | reverse complement strand
CCCAGAGGCTCCAGTACCAGCGACGCGGATTCGATATCCTTGGTGCCGCTGGACAGATAAGGGTTCAGGATCGAAGGCGCCTGCCAATAGATGATCTTGACGTCGCCGTCGCGCCCGCGTTCGCCTTCATGGCCATCCGCAAGGGCGAAAGGCGCAAATGCAGTCGATGCAATCGCGCCCATCAAAAGGGTTCTCATTTTCATATCGTACTCCTTGTTGGACACATTTTTAGTGCCGCGTTTTGGGGCAGGTCGTCGCCTGCCGGGGTATGATCGTTCTGGAGGTGAGTTAGGAACAACAGCTAACTTCGCGTAATCACGCCAAATTTGTCAATTGTCCGTCACGTTCCCCCAAAGCGCATGTGCGTATCGAAACAGGTTTGAATAAAAAAGCAACCCTTCTGACAACAGCAAACGGCAAAATCTGATCCAAGCGGCATCTGTGGTGTTTGACTCGTCTGGTGGATTGGCCTTAGCGTCACACAAGATATTTAAAACGGCGCCATCAGATAAACTGCGATAGGGGAAAAGATGCTGGATCACGCAAGCGCGGCACCGATCGCCCAGATAAAAGAGCTTAGAGTCGAATTTCAGACCAAAGATGGTCCCGTTGTGGGGGTCGAAAACGTCAGCTTTGATATCCGGTCCGGTGAAACGGTTTGTGTGGTTGGCGAATCAGGATCGGGCAAATCAGTCTCATCTTTGTCGTTGATGCGCTTAGTTGAATATGGCGGTGGTGAAATCGCTGGCGGACGCATGTTGTTTGATCGTTTGGAAGGCGGCGAAGTTGATCTTGCCACCACAGATCAGGACATGATGCGGCATATCCGCGGCAATGAAATCGGCATGATCTTTCAAGAGCCGATGACGGCGCTGAATCCGGTTTTCACTGTTGGAAAACAACTCACTGAAGGGTTGCGCCTGCATAAAGGTATGACCAAGGCACAGGCCGAAGAACGCGCGCTGGCGCTGATGACGCAAGTGCGCATTCCTGAACCTGCGGCGCGGCTAAAACAATATCCGCACGAATTGTCTGGAGGTATGCGCCAACGCGTCGTGATCGCGATGGCACTTGCCTGCGAACCACGTCTGTTGATTGCGGATGAACCCACGACTGCGCTTGATGTGACAATCCAGGCTGAAATTCTGGCGTTGATGGATCGGCTCAAGCGCGAAACAGGCACCGCAGTGATGTTCATCACCCACGACATGGCAGTGGTGGCGCAGATGGCTGACCGCGTGGTGGTCATGTTCCGCGGCAACAAGGTCGAAGAAGGCACCGTCGAGGAGATTTTCGAGAACCCACAGCATCCTTACACCAAGGCCCTGCTGGCGGCGGTCCCGAAGCTTGGTGAGATGACGGGGACGCAATACCCGGAGCCGATGAAACTGCTCGGCACCAAAGACAAAGAGATTGTGCCGATCAAAGGTACCGATGAGGTGCTGCTGACGGTCAAGAACCTGACTACGCGGTTCCCGGTCAAGGGCGGATTTCTGCGCCAGACGGTGGCGAATGTACATGCCGTTGAGGACCTGTCGTTTACAATTAACAAAGGTCAGACTCTAAGCCTCGTGGGTGAATCCGGTTGCGGCAAATCCACCGCGGGCCGGTCGATCCTGCGGTTGGTTGAGCCGATGAAAGGTGAGATCAATCTGGCAGGCACGGACATCATGGCGTTGAACCAGCATGATCTGCGCATGGCGCGGCTTGATATGCAGATGATTTTCCAAGACCCCTTTGCTTCGCTCAACCCGCAGATGCAGTTGGCCGATCAGGTGGCCGAGCCGATCCACAACTATGGCTTGACCAAGGGGGCGGCGCTCACGGAATGGGTCGAGAACCTGTTTGACCGCGTTGAACTGCCGCGCAGTTTCATGCGGCGTTTTCCGCATGAGCTTTCCGGCGGCCAACGCCAACGGGTCGCCATCGCGCGTGCCTTGGCGCTGAAACCCAAGCTGATCATCGCGGATGAAGCGGTGAGCGCCTTGGATGTGTCAGTACAGGCGCAGGTGTTGAACCTGATGCTGGAATTGCAGCAGGAAATGGAATTGTCGTTCCTGTTTATCAGCCATGACATGGCCGTGGTCGAACGCGTCAGCCATCAGGTCGGCGTGATGTATCTGGGCCGGATTGTCGAGCTTGGACCGCGTGCCCGTGTCTTTGAGAACCCGCAACATCCTTATACTCAAGCCTTGATGAAAGCCGTCCCCATCGCCGATCCACGCAAGCGCAAGGATGAGAAAGACCTGAATTTCAAGCCGATCCCATCGCCGATCCACCCCGCAAGCTATGTCGCGGAACCGTCGGTGTATGATGAGGTTGAGCCGGGTCATTTTGTGCTGACGACAGACAGCGGGTATTAATACGTGGCTCCTGTGTTCGTTGCTCACCGCGCTGACTTGGTCGCAAAATGAGTGGCTTTGTCGAGAAACTGCAACGGTTTTGGCCCATTGCCTTGCTGTTATTGGTCGGCGGTGTGCTTGGCTCATTTACGGCAATCAAGGATACGGTGTCTGAGTGGACGGGATCGGAGCCTTACGCGACCTGTGTCGTGAGCCTGCTCTCTGGCGCTGAAGTTGATGAGGCCAGTCTGGATGATAACGTTGATTTCATGCGGTGCCTGGCAGACAATCGAGGAAAGATCGCCATCATCGACTACCAGATGACAGCCTACGGGGAAAGCGAAGCGGGTCGGTTCTGCGATGACGGCGACGTCCCCGAAGACAGCGGAAAGATCGTTCCGTTGCCGGAGGGATGTCAACAAGTCATCCGATTTACGCCTGAAACTGAACTCTATTCAGTTCAGTGTGGATCACCATGCTATGAAGAAAGCGTCAGGGATTTCTTTACTATCTCCAATAAACGAGGGGTGAACCGTGTCACCGAAGTCTACACTCTAACACCAGCGGATGTGCCTTTCGATGTCAGGCAATCGTTATGATGCTGCGATGCCAGCGTATTGATCATTCTATGTGCAGAACCCAAGACCTGCTTTGACAAAGGACGTGCTGATGACCGACCATCTTTCCCCGCTAGAACTGATGACCAAGCTGATCAGCTTTCCAACCGTCAGCCGCGACACCAATATTCCGCTGATTGATTGGGTTGCTGACTATCTGGCCAGTCATGGTATTGAAAGCCACCGCTATATCGACCCCGATCAGCCTAAACATGCGCTGTTTGCCCATGTCGGCCCGTGGGAGGAAGGCGCGATCGTGCTGTCGGGGCATACCGATGTGGTGCCAGTTGATGGGCAACCTTGGGACACCGATCCGTTTTCTGTGGTTGAAAAGGATGGCAAATATTACGGGCGTGGCACCTGCGATATGAAGGGCTTTGACGCGCTGGCGATATGGGCTTTGGTCGAGGCACATCATGGAGGTGTCAAACGTCCGCTGCAAATCGCGCTGAGCTTTGATGAGGAAATCGGATGTACCGGAGCGCCACCGATGATCAAGGCGATGCAGCCGGTGTTGCCGAAAGGATCGGCAGTGATCGTGGGCGAACCCTCAACCATGCAAGCCGTCACCGGACATAAGGGCGGCACCGGGTTCAACACACATGTTGTGGGATTTGAGGTGCATTCATCACTGCTGCACACAGGCGTCAATGCAATCATGGCGGGGGCCAAGCTGATTGAATGGGCCAACGAGATGAACACTGAAAACGTCGAGCGCAAACCCTCTGCGTTGGCGGCGATGTTCGATCCACCTTTTACCACCGTGCATGTCGGCATGATTTCGGGTGGCACGGCGCATAATATCACGGCCAAAGATTGTCATTTCGCAATGGATTTTCGTGTGGTGCCGGGGGAAGATAAGGACAAGTGGGGTACGGCTTACCTGAAAAAAGTCCGCGAAGTTGAAAGGCAGATGCAGGCCGTGGTGCCAGAGACCCGGATCGAGGTCACACCGCGCTTTGATGTGCCTGCTTTGGAGCCTGAAAAAGACGGTGAGGCGGAAACGCTGGTGCGCCAGATTACCGGAGACAACGCAAGCCACAAGGTCAGCTATGGCACCGAGGCCGGACAGTTTCAGGAGGCGGGATATTCTGCCGTTATCTGCGGGCCGGGTGACATTGCACAGGCGCATCAACCCAATGAGTTTATCGAGGTGGCCCAATTCAACGCGGGCCATGATTTCATGCGCAAATTGGTGGCGCGCCTGCAAGGATAGCGGCAAAGGGCGACGTGTGGTTCGCCGTTCTTTTTGTCTTAAATATCCGATTCCGCACTCTGCACTCGCACAAGCCGCGCAATCCTAGGCGCAATAGGTTCTATATGATCCCCTTTCCGCTAAACGACAGCACTCCCATTACGTATCCCGGTCCTGCCCCAGACAACGCCGATGTTGTCGTGATCGGCGGTGGGGTGATTGGTGTTTGCAGCGCGTTGTTTTTGGCGAGGGCGGGGCAAAGCGTCACCTTGCTGGAAAAAGGCCGCATCGCCGCTGAGCAATCCTCGCGAAACTGGGGGTGGATTCGGCAACAGGGCCGCGATCCGGATGAAATACCGATCATGGGTGAGGCCGGGCATCTGTGGCGTGCACTGGCCGATGAAACAGATGTCGATATCGGTCTGCGACAGGCGGGCATTACTTATTTTGCTGAAGACGACGCAGATTTGAAACGATACGAGGCTTGGCTGGTTCATGCAAAAGCCAACGGGTTGGACAGCCGCATTTTATCAGCAAACGAAACCGCGGCGATGTTCCCGGGCTGTTCGGCGCGGTTTGTTGGAGCGCTGACAACACCCTCGGACATGCGCGCCGAGCCTTGGGTCGCAGTGCCAGCCTTGGCCGGGATTGCCGCGCATGCGGGTGTCACAATTGTTGAAAACTGCGCGGTACGGATGCTCGACATTGCCGCGGGCCGGGTCGCGGGTGTGATCACTGAAACCGGGCGGATCAAGGCATCAAACGTGGTTTTGGCGGGTGGCGCGTGGTCGTCGCTTTTCCTGCGCAATCATGGCGTGCGTATTCCGCAGCTTTCCGTGCGCGAAACAGTGGTGGCTACCGACCCCTTGCCAGAAATCTATGCGGGGGCAGCGTCCAGTAAAAAAGTCGCGTTTCGCCGCCGCGAGGACGGCGGATATACGCTGGCTCCTCCTGGTGGCCCGGATTTATTTGTGGGACCAGATGCGTTCCGGGCTCTTCCCAAATATCTCAAACAACTTCGGGCCGATCCGTTTGGTCAACGATTGCTGCCCGCCGCCCCAAAGGGGTTTCCCGATGCTTGGACAACGCGGCGCAAATGGGCGGGTGATGAGCCTACACCGTTTGAGGTCATGCGCATCCTGAACCCTGCGCCGGATATGCGTAGAATCAACCGTTTACTGGATGATTTTGCCAAAATGTTTCCGAATCTGCCGCGTGTGATTTTGAAAACCGCGTGGGCTGGGATGATCGATACGATGCCCGATATTGTCCCGGTTGTGGACAGGTGCGCGCAAATACCCGGGCTGACGATTGGCACGGGCATGTCGGGTCACGGTTTTGGCATCGGTCCGGGTATGGGGCGGGTGCTGGCGGCTCTGGTCACTGGCGACATGGTGGGGCATGATCTAAGCAGATTCCGCGCCAGTCGATTCACCGATGGCAGCGCGATGAGGCTGGGGCCTGACGTCTGACCCCACCAGACAAGGGGAAAGCACCATGCCAATTAAGAACCGTTTTGCCGAAACCCATGCCGAGATTACCGGCTGGCGCAGGCATCTGCATCAATATCCCGAACTGCAATTTGACGTGCATGAAACTGCAAAATTTGTCGAAGATAAGCTGCGCAGCTTTGGCATCACCGATATCACGACCGGCATTGGGCGTACTGGCGTCGTTGCGGTGATTGAGGGTAAGACCAATAATTCGGGGCGCACGATCGGGTTGCGCGCGGACATGGACGCGTTACCGATTCACGAGGCGACGGGGCTGGAGTATGCCTCGAAAACACCGGGCAAGATGCACGCATGTGGTCATGACGGGCATACGGCGATGTTGTTAGGCGCTGCGCAATACTTGGCCGAGACCCGCAATTTCGATGGCCGCTGCGTGCTGATCTTTCAACCTGCCGAAGAAGGTGGCGGCGGTGGCAATGAAATGGTCAAAGACGGGCTGATGGATCGATGGCAAATCCAAGAGGTGTATGGCATGCACAATATGCCGGACTATCCGGTGGGGGAGTTTGCCATTCGTCCCGGTGCGTTGCTGGCAGCGACCGATCAGTTCGACATAGTGGTTGAGGGGCAAGGTGGCCATGCTGCGGCCCCGCATGAGGCGATTGATACCAATCTGGCGGCGGCGCATGTGCTGGTGGCTTTGCAATCGATTGCCAGCCGCAATGTTGATCCAATCAAACAGGTGGTCGTGTCGGTCTGCACCCTGCGCAGCGATAACGACAGCTATAACGTTCTGCCGCAAACTGTGACATTGCGTGGCACGGTGCGGACCTTGGCCGAGGATGTGCGCGATTTGGCAGAGGCGCGTCTGACCGATATCGTTAATCATACCGCCGCAGCCTATCAATGCACGGCTGAGATCACCTACGACCGCGGATATCCGGTGACGGTGAACCATGATGAACATACGGTTTATGCCGCCGATGCCGCCGAAAAAGTCACCCCCGGTGTCTGGCGCGACACGCCGCCAATCATGGCAGGTGAGGATTTTTCATACATGCTTAACGAACGTCCCGGCGCTTATATGATGATCGGCAATGGCGATGGGCCGACAGTGCATCACCCAATGTATGATTTTAACGATGACGCCATACCTGCGGGCTGTTCGTGGTTCGCTGAAATGATTGAAACCCGACTGCCTGCTGCTTGATACGAGTGGTGGGCGGTGCGCCCACCTTATCGATAAACCGTAAAGTGGGCGCGGCGCCCACCACTGCCCATAAAGGAGCAAACCAATGCCCGTAAAGAACCGTTTCGCCGAATTGCACGACGACATCACCGCGTGGCGTCGTGATCTGCATGAACACCCTGAAATCCTGTTTGAGACGCACCGTACTTCCGCCACCGTCGCCGAAAAGTTGCGCGCCTTTGGCTGTGACGAAGTGGTCGAAGGCATCGGACGCACTGGCGTTGTGGGGGTGATTAAGGGCAAGGATACCAAGTCTGGCAAGGTGATCGGATTGCGCGCGGATATGGATGCGTTGCCGATCCACGAGCAGACGGGGGTTGAATATGCCTCAAAAACACCGAACGCGATGCATGCCTGTGGCCATGATGGCCATACTGCGATGCTGCTGGGGGCGGCGCAATATTTGGCCGAGACGCGTAACTTTGATGGCACTGCCGTCGTGATTTTTCAGCCTGCTGAAGAAGGTGGCGGTGGCGGTCGTGAGATGTGCAACGACGGCATGATGGACCGCTGGGGCATTCAGGAAGTGTATGGCATGCACAATTGGCCGGGCATGCCCACCGGCCAGTTTGGCATCCGCACCGGCCCATTTTTTGCCGCGACGGATTTGTTGGAGATTGAGGTCGAGGGCCTTGGTGGTCATGCCGCCAAACCGCATGAAACAATTGATACCACAGTTGTTGCAAGCCACATTGTGACCGCGCTGCAAACCATTGTGGCGCGCAATGCCGATCCGATTGGCAATATTGTGGTGTCGATCACCTCGTTTGAGACATCGTCAAAAGCTTTCAACGTGATTCCTCAGCGGGTGACACTGCTGGGCACCGTGCGCACGCTGAGCAATGATCTTCGTGATCTGGCAGAGCACCGCGTGGTGAAAATTTGTGAAGGTATTGCTGACAGTTTTGGAGCCAAAGCCACGGTCAAATATACCCGCAATTACCCGGTCATGGTGAACCACGATGCGCAGACCGAATTTGCCGCTGATGTGGCGCGCTCAGTGTCTGGCGATTGTATAGAGGCGCCGCTGGTCATGGGCGGGGAAGACTTTGCCTTTATGCTCGAAGAGCGCCCTGGCGCCTATATTCTGGTGGGCAATGGCGACACGGCGATGGTGCATCATCCGATGTATAATTTTAACGATGATGCGATCCCGGCGGGATGTAGCTGGTGGGCAGGCATTGTTGAGCAGCGGATGCCGGCGGCGTAAGATCAGGCTTCCCATAATGCGCGATAAACAGCGCCAATGCCGTCTGCTTCGGCTTTGGCGCTGAAGTGGATTTTGGCGATGTCGCGGGTGGTCGCGGTAAGTTTGGTCAGGTCTGTGTGGTTAAGCCAGATCTGTGCTGCCGTGGCGGCGGCTTCGGGTTCGAGCGACACAATAGTGCCGACGCGCCCCTGCGCTGAAAACTGGCGATAATATCCGGCATCTGTACCGACAAACGGCACACCCGAAGCAAGCCCCTCAAGCGGCACCATGCCGTACCCTTCGTAGCGGGGCAGTTGAACAACAAGTGACAGCGCGCGCATTAAGTTTGGCAAGTTAGAGGCGGGAACTTCGCCGATAAATAGCAGGCGGTCGGCAAGGCCGGCGGCAGCAACTTTGGCTTTAAGGCTGTTCAGAAATGCATCATGTTTGCCCCCCGCACGGCCCACAACCAGCGCAACCGCGCCGGGGCGTTGTGGCAACAGGCGCAGCATCGCATCGACAAAAAGATCAGTGCCTTTTTCGTGACGGATGCGGCCCACGGTGGCGATGCCATGCGTGCCGCCATGCCCCAACGCTTGCCAAGCTGCGGCGCGATCCGGTGCCGGGGTAAACATATCAGTATCAACGCCATGAGGCACAACGGCGCGCACATGGGGGACATATTCCGCAGCCTTATCGGTGGTTGCGATCACCGCATCCATCCGTGAAATCAGCCAGCGCGGATAGGCCGAATGCAGGCGCTGGGCGGCAGAGGTGAAGACAATCTTAACAGGCGCGCGGCGGATGTCGCGCAGCCAAAGGGCGCTGCGCATTTCGGGGTTGCGGCGGACATGCCATATGGCAAATGGTTTCCTCTCAGGCGCGATCAACGAGGCGCGGTGTGCGGCACTGCGCGCGAGGGGTACGGGGCAGCCCGGCAGCGGTCGGCCCACCAGCGCCATGTCATATTGCGTCATCTGTTGGCGCACCACATTTGCGGTGGTGGCGGAAACACCTGTGAAATGCGGGTTATAGTTTGTGACAAAGAGTTCAGGCATTGTCTTTTAATTCCAACGCTTTGATCAACCGTGCAGCGATACTGTCGAGCTTATCGGTCTGTGCCGCAGCAAAATCCCGCGCCGCGTTGCAGGCCTTGGTGCGCGCGGCACCGTCGGACAATAGCATATCCAGCTTTTCGGCAAGATCATCCGCATCCGCGACCAAACGCGCGGCCCGCAATGCCTCCATCTCGGCAAATGTTTCGGCAAAATTGGTCACATGCACACCAGACAAGACCGACGCGCCGGATTGTGCGACCTCATAAGGGTTATGCCCGCCGATGGGCCGCAAGGAACCACCCAGAAATACCACATCTGTAAGAGCGTACCACGTGCCAAGTTCACCCAATGTATCTGCCAAAAATACTTGGCCGCCCGGTGCATCACCGCGCGTGCGGCGGGTAAGGCTAAGGCCCGCACCCGCAATCAAGTTTGTGACCTCATCGCCGCGTTCAGGGTGGCGCGGGGCAATGATCAGACACAGATCAGGATGGCGTTTGAGCAGCGTTTTATGTGCTTTCAGAACAGCGTCCTCTTCGCCGGGGTGCGTTGATGACGCGACCCAGACCGGGCGATGCCCGAGAGCCGCGCGTGCCTCGAACAAGGTATCCTCATCTATCGGCAAAGGCCCGGCCATGGATTTGAGGTTGATGCCGCGTGCGACGCGGGCAGCTGGTGCATTCAGGGACACCATCGCCTCTGCCATTGCATCATTCTGCGTCAAGATCAGGTCAAAGACATCCAGCATATAAGCGCTGAGCTTTGGCATTTTGCGCCAGTGGGTCATCGATTTGTCCGAAAGGCGTGCGTTGACCATCGCCATACGCGCGCCACTGGCGCGGGTCCGGCACAGCATCTGGGGCCAAAGTTCGCTTTCGACAAATATCGCCGCATCGGGTCGCCAGTGTTTGAGGAACCGCTTCATAGGCCCTGGCGCATCAAGCGGGGCAAATTGGTGCACTGTGCGGGGTGGCATCCGCTGGGCGACTAGACGCGCCGACGTCGCGGTGCCAGAGGTGATCAGGAAATGCGCACGCGGCAGGGCCACACCGATCCGGGTGATCAGGGCAAGTACCGACAGGCTTTCGCCGACTGATGCAGCATGAAACCAGATCAACGAACCACTGCCTTGACGTTCTTCGGTTGCATGGCCCAGTTTCTCATGGGCGCGGGTGATGGTGACGCCGGCATCCCGCAGTTTTCGCGTCGTACTGCGTGCAGCGAAAGGCACGATCAGGCTGCTGACCAACACCCAAGCGCGATAAAGAAAGGGGGGAGCCATCGGCGCTTTAACCGCCTGTGTGGCTCATGTGGCGCGGCATCTGCCCATCGGCACGCTGGCGAGAATAGTCAAAATCATGGCCTTTGGGTTTGCGTTCAATCGCCGCACGAATGGCGTCTTTTAGCGGCGTGTCATCGTCTGGATGATTGCGCAGCGGCGCGCGCAAGTCGGCCACGTCTTCTTGACCTAAACACATGAATATCTCGCCCGTACAGGTGATCCGCACGCGGTTGCAGCTTTCGCAGAAATTATGGCTGAGCGGGGTGATAAACCCGATCTTCTGGCCGGTTTCTTCGAGCCGAACATAACGCGCAGGTCCACCGGAGTTTTCCGCCAGATCAGTGACCGTGTAATGATCCGCATAGCGCGCGCGCACGTCTTTCAGAGACCAATATTGCGTTAGCCGATCCTCATTGCCCAAATCGCCCATCGGCATGACCTCGATCCACGTTAGGTCCATATCCCGCTCGGCACACCATGCGGTGATGGTCGGCAATTCATCTTCGTTGAACCCCTTGAGCGCGACCGCATTGATCTTGACCCGCAATCCGGCTTTCTGCGCCGCATCCACCCCGCGCAGCACTTGCGGCAGGCGGCCCCAACGGGTGATGTCGGCAAATTTCTGATCATCCAACGTATCTAGCGAAATATTCACCCGACGCACGCCAGCAGCATAAAGGTCATCGGCAAAGCGCTCCAACTGACTGCCATTGGTGGTCAGGGTCAGTTCCTTGAGGGTTCCGGCCTCAAGGTGCCGCGACATGGCATCGAAAAACGTCATGATCCCGCGCCGCACCAGCGGTTCGCCCCCGGTGATGCGCAGTTTTTGCACGCCAAGATCGATGAAATTGGTGCATAGACGGTCCAGCTCTTCGAGTGTCAAAAGCTCCTTTTTAGGCAGAAAGGTCATGTTTTCCGACATGCAATAGACACAGCGGAAATCACAGCGGTCCGTGACAGAAACCCGCAGGTAGGTGATGGCGCGTGCAAAAGGATCAATCAAAGGTGCATTCATGCGTCATAGGTAATGGCCCGCTCAAGGCGCGGCAAGCGGCAATTGGGTGATTGATGCCGGGTGCGGGCGCGGATAGGGTTTGGGGTATGGTACGTATATTGATCACAAGTTTTCTGTTTTTTGGCATCGTGGGGTGCGGTGATATGGCTGCGCGTTTGGGAATTGGCCAAGGTAAGGCGGATCGCGACAATGCGTCGAGCGTGCTTTCCGACGAACCTGTTGTCACAGAGGCAGTTCTGGCCCCAGAAACGGCAGCGCCACCACCCCCCGTTGCGGCAAAGACTGCTGATGCTTTGGACACGACAACGCCCGAACAACGTGCGGCTGCATCTGCGCCCGCAACAGAACCAACCAAAGCATTGGGTAAAACCGTTGCATCATTGGGCAGCCCGACGGAGCCGGGATTGTGGCTGAAAACACCATTGGTCAAGGTCGAGGCGCAGGGCCGCGTGACCAACCTGGCCAATGGTAAATCGTCCGTGGTGACGTTGATACCGATTGAGGGGCCTGTCACGGCGGGCAGCCGGATGTCGTTGGCGGCTTTGCGGTTGATTGGCGCGTCCCTGACCGATTTGACGGAAGTCGAAGTTGCGCTGGAGGGGTAGCGCATGCATTGGCGGACAGAAGTTTAATAGCCAAATGAATTTGGACGTAGCTAGCTTTTATTGAGCAAGCGCATGGCCTCTTTGGCGGCGAAAGGTTTCATCTGTGGGCCGTGTTCCGCAATGAACGCGCGGGTGCGGTCCGGGTCATGTTTGCTGAGATCGCGCAGCCACCATCCGATGGCTTTTTGAATGAACCAGTTGCGATCCGGCACGAGGGTCGCGGCCCAGCCCAAAACACGGTCACGGATGATCAATTCGTCGGGTTTGGGGTTGTTCTGTTTGGTCCAGGGTAAAGTGCTGACCAAGGCGGCACGACGGGTCCAGATGTGGTCGGATGTGATCCATGTTTCCACTTGATCAAGGCGCGTTGGATCAGCCACCAGACGTTTTTGCCCCGCCATACAGGCGTGATCGGCAATCGCCCAGCTATCAAAATCCGGGGTCCAAGAGGCGATAAGATCCCATGCCGGCGTGTCATCAGGGCGAATCCGTGCTTGGGTCAAGAGTTTGGCAGCGGCAAGGCGGGCCTCGTACACATCCGTGCGCCACAGGGCATCAGCCAATGCAACGCGGGCAGGGGCGTCAAGGGCTGCCCGCCACTCTGTTGTTAGGTCGTTGATCTGCGGGTTGGCGAGGCCAAGGTAAAAACGGTTCGCCTTGTGATAGTTGCGCATTTCTTGGGCGCGGACGGGATCAGCAAGCGCGACCATTTGCTCGACATAAGGCTCAATCATCTGGGTCTTTCAAAATATGGGTGGGCAGCCCGTCAATAGAGGTTTGGTTTTTCTCAGCCCAGGAGGTCACGATACCGTCGCGGCCCTTGTTGTCGGTCCATATATCCAAAGTGTCGCGAGGGCCACGATGATCGTAGAACGGCACCTTCCAACCGCAACTGGTCTGCACAAGGTCAATGGCCATATCATAAATCTGGCGCGCACCGTCGTGGGGCGGGAAATGCCCGTCGAGCGTTGCAAATTCGCCATCGCGAGGATGCAGGGTACGCGCAGAGCCATAGCAGCGCAAGATCAGGGGCCGTGTCTCGAACCCGCACCACATCAGCGTCATGCGGTTAAGTCGCGCCAGATGCGCGGCTGTCTCGTTGCCTGATCCGCTCAAGCTGCGCCAGATCAAGCGATTTGGCCCAAGGATTTTCAGCGATGCGTTGTCCTTGGGCGATACATTTACGCGCCCCACATCGGCAGCTGTGCCACAGAAGAAAATGTGTTGTGCGGCGACAAAGGCGGTGTGATCTTCGGTGAGTTCAGTAAATTGTTTGGCCACTATTCCACCGTCACGGATTTGGCGAGGTTGCGGGGCTGGTCAACATCTGTGCCTTTGGCAACCGCCGTATGATAAGCCAAAAGCTGCGCAGGAATGGCGTAGAGGATCGGCGCTAAGGCATCGGCTATTGGCGGCATTTCAATGCTGGCCCAAACGCCTTCGCTGGCCTCTGCCAGACCTTCCGCATCCGAGATCAGGATCACTTTGCCCTTGCGTGCCATGACTTCCTGCATGTTGCTGACGGTCTTATCAAACAGCGCGTCGCGCGGGGCCATCACCACCACGGGGACGTTTTCATCGACCAGCGCGATGGGGCCGTGTTTAAGTTCACCTGATGCATAAGCCTCGGCGTGTATATAGCTGATTTCTTTTAGTTTAAGCGCACCTTCGTGTGCCAGTGGATACATCTGGCCGCGCCCCAGAAACAACACATCACGGGCCGAGGCGAGCTTGCGCGCCGCAGCGCGCATGGCGTCGTTTTGTCCAAGGCTGGCGTTGATCACGGAAGGCAAACCGCGCAGCGCGCAGATGTGATCGGCAATTTCTTCGTCGTTTAGCACGCCTCGGTCTCGCGCTGCTTTCAGCACCAGCATGAACAACACGGTCAGCTGGCATGTGAAAGCCTTGGTTGAGGCGACGCCAACCTCGACACCTGCATAGATCGGCAGCGCGAGATCGCTTTCACGCGCAATAGAGGATTCCGGCACGTTAATGACGGATGTGATGCTGCTCGCCTTACCTTCGCAGTATCGTAGAGCAGCCAAGGTGTCAGCGGTTTCACCAGATTGGCTGACGAACAATGCCATGGTGCGGGCCGGGATTGGTGGTTCACGATAGCGGAATTCAGAGGCAACATCGACTTCAACGGGCAGGCGGGCGATCTGTTCGAACCAGTATTTCGCGGTGAGGCACGCATAGGATGCGGTGCCGCAGGCGACCATGGTGATCCTGTCAAAGGCGGAAAAATCAATACCTTTGCCGGGTAGGGTGATATCGCCATCGGCACTCAGGTACTTTGACAGGGCCTGACCAATCACGGCAGGCTGTTCAGCGATTTCCTTGGCCATAAAATGTTTGTGACCGTCTTTGTCGATCCGTGTGGCGTCGATCTGAATGGTTTTGATGGCGCGGTTTGCCAATGATCCATTCGCATCGGTGATTTCGACTGAAGTGCGGGTGATGACCGCCCGGTCGCCTTCCTCAAGATAGCTGATTTGGTCGGTCATCGGTGACAAGGCAATTGCATCGCTGCCGACGAACATCTCGCCGTTGCCATAGCCAATGGCCAGCGGAGAGCCTTTGCGTGCTGCGATCATCAGGTCGTCATGGCCGTCAAACAGAAACGCCAACGCGAAGGCGCCTTCAAGACGGGCAAGCGTTTTGGTTGCGGCTTCAACTGGGCCGTCGCCTTCATCCATAAAATGCTGGGTCAGCAGGGCGACAGTTTCGGTGTCGGTCTCCGTCACAAATTCGACGCCATGTTCCGCCAGCTCGCTGCGCAATTCGCGGAAATTTTCGATGATGCCGTTGTGAACCACCGCAACTCCGCCGGCCTGATGGGGGTGCGCGTTGGTCACGGAGGGCGCGCCGTGCGTGGCCCAGCGGGTGTGACCGATCCCGGCCTTGCCCGCGAGAGGTTCATGGACCAGTAAATCACTGAGGTTCACCAGTTTGCCGACCGCACGACGTCGTGCAAGTCTACCCGCGTTTACGGTGGCGATACCGGCACTGTCATAGCCGCGATATTCAAGACGTTTGAGTGCCTCCACCAGAATGGGTGCTGCTTCATGGTTGCCCAAGACCCCGACAATTCCGCACATTTTTAGCTGCCTCGCTGTGCTCTGGCCTTTTTGGCCTTTAACATTTCGAACAATTTACGCGCCATACCCGGTTTTTCGACTTGCGGCGCGCGCGACAGGGCCAGGGCCCCCGGTTCTACGTCTGAGGTGATAACAGACCCTGATCCTGTCATCGCATCATTGCCGATAGAAACAGGTGCAATCAGCATGGTATTTGACCCAATGAAAACTCTTTCACCGATGTGGGTGTGATGCTTCATTACGCCGTCATAATTGCAGGTGATCGTGCCCGCACCGATATTGGTTTTAGCGCCAACAGTCGCGTCCCCGATATAGCTGAGGTGATTGACTTTGGCCCCTTCGGCGATTCGGGCGTTTTTGATCTCAACAAAGTTGCCGACACGCACGTCCTCGGCCAATTCCGCGCCGGGGCGTAGGCGGGCGTAGGGGCCGATGATCCCGCCGCTTGACACATGGCAACCCTCAAGGTGTGAAAAGGCCCGGATCGTGGCACCGGATTCGACCGTGACACCGGGGCCAAAGACAACATTGGGTTCGATCACGGTATCGCGGCCAATGATGGTATCGCGCGCCAGATAAATTGTGTCGGGGGCCATGAGGGTCACACCATCGTCCATCAAGGCGGCGCGTGCGCGGGTCTGGAAAAGGGCGTCGGCGGCTGCAAGGTCGGAGCGGGAATTCACACCCAGTGTTTCGGATTCCTCACAGGTGACAGCGGTTGCAGTCAGCCCCTGTTTGCACGCCAGTTCAACAATATCCGTAAGATAATACTCGCCAGACGCGTTGCTGTCGCCAATTTTGGAAATCAGATCGAACAGCAAAGGCGCGCGACAGGCTGTTACGCCGCCATTGCACAATGTAATGCGGCGCTCCGCTTCGGTTGCGTCTTTATGTTCGACAATGCGTTCTAGGGCGCTGCCGTTCATCACCAATCGGCCATAGCGTTTGGTATCCACAGGTTCGAACCCAAGGACAACGACGTCATGTGTCTCCAGCGCGGCGACCATTTTCGTCAGCGTTTCTTCCTGCATAAAGGGTGTGTCACCGAACAGGACCAGCGCGGCACCGTCAAACCCTGCCAGCGCATCTTTGGCCTGCGCCGCCGCGTGGGCGGTGCCAAGCTGTTCGGTCTGTTCGACGACCACGGCGTTTTCATCAAAGTCCAATGCGGCGGCACGGACTTGTTCCAAACCGTGACCGGCCACGACAACCGTGTGTTTCGGCTCCAACACTGCGCCGGACGCCATTGCATGTTCAAGCAGTGGTGATCCTGCGATGGGGTGCAACACTTTTGGCAGGTCCGAGTTCATCCGCGTGCCTTTGCCTGCGGCAAGGATGATCAGTGCAGTGTTCATTATCTGTCTCTTTGTGCTCTTGTTCTTGCATTCTCTTTACGCGGTTCGCACAAAGGCGCAAGGGTGCGGCGTTCAAACAAGATTGCGGCTTGCAACATCGCGCAGGGGATATGCGGCGGGGAAC
This sequence comes from Sulfitobacter sp., assembly GCA_051252035.1. Classification (GTDB taxonomy): domain Bacteria; phylum Pseudomonadota; class Alphaproteobacteria; order Rhodobacterales; family Rhodobacteraceae; genus Sulfitobacter. The sequence continues at coordinate 3,695 of JBPOFE010000050.1, read as the reverse complement.
CGCCAATGAGGGGTATTTCATGAAAACCGTTGTGTTTGATCTTGATGGTACATTGGCCGACACGACGGGTGATTTGATTTCCGCGGTCAACGTGTGTTTCCGCCACATGGGCGCAGGGAATATGTTGGATCCAGCCACGGATGGTGCCGCCGCATTGCGGGGCGGACGTGCGATGTTAAGCCTTGGGTTGGAACGATTGGGCCGTGCCAATGACGCTGCAACTATTGATGCTTACTACCCCAAGCTGCTTGAAGCCTATGCGCAAGATATTGATACGCATACAGTTTTATATCCCGGTGCGATGGAGGCGGTCGCCGTCCTTAAGGGTGCTGGATACCGGGTGGCAATTTGTACGAATAAACCCGAAGCCTTGGCAGAACAGTTGCTGATCGCACTTGGTGTGCGCGATGCCTTTGGCGCGATGTTGGGTGCTGATACGCTGGCGGTGCGCAAACCTGATCCCGAACACTTATTTGAAACGGCCCGACGGGCAGGCGGCGACCCTGCGCAATGTATTTTGATCGGGGATACGGACACCGACCGCAAAACGGCGCGTGCCGCTGGGGTGCCTTGTGTGTTGGTCACGTTTGGCCCGGCAGGCGGCGATATGGCAGCGTTGGAGCCCGAAGCGCTACTTGACGATTTTGCCGACTTACCCGGCATCGTGGAGCGTCTGATCGGAAAGGTTGCAGCATGAGCGACGTGTTTAAAGGCAGTTTTACCCAACAAGAGCCGATCCCAGAAGATGGGATTGAGGCCGCGATTGCGGTGATGCGGCATGGACGTTTGCACCGCTACAACGCTGTGGCAGGCGAAGTCGCTGAAACCGCGCTGCTGGAGCAGGAGTTTGCCGCTCAGGTGGGGGCAAAATACTGCCTTGCGGTGGCGTCGGGGGGCTATGCGATGGCCACGGCCCTGCGCGCAGTTGGGGTCAAACCGGGGGACCGGGTGTTGACCAACACATTCACGCTGGCCCCTGTGCCGGGCGCGATTGCCGCAGTGGGAGCAGTGCCAGTGTTTGTTGGGGTCACTGAGCAATTGGTGATAGATTTGGATGATCTGGCCGCCAAGGTGGGTCAAGCGGATGTGCTTTTGTTGAGCCATATGCGGGGTCATCTTGCAGACATGGAAAAACTGATGGCGATTTGTGATGGCGCGGGCGTCACAGTGATTGAGGACTGCGCCCATACCATGGGGGCATCTTGGAACGGTGTTGCGTCTGGGACGCAAGGCAAAGTTGGCTGTTTTTCCTGTCAGACTTATAAACATGTGAACTCAGGCGAGGGCGGTTTGTTCGTCACCGATGATGCGGAAATTGCTGCACGGGCGATTATCTTGTCGGGGTCCTATATGCTGTATGAACGGCATTTGGCTGGCCCGCCGAAAGAGGCATTTGAAACCATCCGCTATGAAACACCGAACATTTCGGGACGCATGGACAATTTGCGTGCCGCGATACTGCGGCCTCAGCTGCGCAAGCTCGATACGCAGCGGGAACGGTGGAATGAACGCTATTACACGGTTGAAAAAGGTCTGCGGGATACGCCGGGTTTGACTGTAATTGATCGTCCTGAAGAGGAAGTGATTGTCGGATCGTCAATTCAGTTTCTGCTGAAAGATTGGTCCGAGGATGCGGTGCGCGAGGTTCTCAAACGCTGCGCGGCGCGAGGTGTTGAGCTTAAATGGTTCGGCGGTGCGGAACCCGCAGGTTTCACCAGCCGCTACGATTCTTGGCGTTATGTCGATGCGCCACGGATGCCTGAGAGCGATGCTGTCTTGGCCGGGATCGTGGATATGCGGGTGCCGCTGACCTTCAGCATTGAGGATTGCGCGTTAATTGCACGGATCATCAAGGCCGAGGTCAGCGCTATTTTTCACGCGAAGGAGTGAGCCCCTGCGCATATGGCGAGCGGACAGGCCGTTATCGGCGGCCCATTTAGAATTTGAGTATGCCGTGATCACCCATATCTGGCTTGCTTTCCGTCAGATGTGCCTTGGCCATTTCATATAGAAATTTGAGACTGCCACCTGTGACCCATACTTCAGCCTCCGTCAGATCAAAACGGATCAGCTGGATGTCGGGATCTTGCTTACCCCCCTCAAACCAAGCCGCCGCAACGCCGTTCCACAGCTCATCCAGCTTACTGGCATCATTTGACAGGCTGATACGTCCGTCAATGCGGGCATAAAGTGCCTCATCATTGCTTGAAACAATGTACTCTGCAGCAGCGCCTTTAGTGGCAGATTTGGCCAGGTCGGTGCCTTTGGCCGTGATGAACCAGATCACCGGCGCGTTATCATCATCGTCGATATAATGGCTCATCGGCACGGCGCGTGCGCCATCTGCGGCCATCATTCCTGTGCGAGTATCATCCAGTCGATCCCAAAACTCTTTTTTCAGTGAGCCAGACATAAAGTGCTTTCTCCTGTGTTATTTTATGTCGCCTTCTCAAGGCAGGCTATTACATGTGATGCTTTTGCACGCGGGCAAGATGCTTGACGGAAAAAAGCCGAACCTGTAAGTAATGAACAAGTGTTCAATAAATTTGGGGGAATTCAATGTTCAACGCCAGCATGCAGTTTGATCTGGGAGAAGATGTGAATGCGTTGCGCGAGATGGTGCATCGCTGGGCGCAGGAGCGGGTCAAGCCGATGGCCGCCGACGTCGACCGCAACAATGAATTCCCCGCTGCACTTTGGACCGAAATGGGCGAACTTGGCCTGCTCGGTATGACGGTTGAAGAGGAATTTGGCGGCACGGGTATGGGGTATGTGGCCCACACAGTTGCAGTAGAGGAAATCGCACGGGCGTCGGCATCGGTATCGCTGTCATACGGCGCGCATTCAAATCTCTGCGTGAACCAGATCAAGTTAAACGGCACACCTGAGCAAAAGGCGAAATACTTGCCGAAACTCTGTTCGGGTGAAAGCGTTGGTGCGTTGGCAATGTCCGAGACAAGTGCGGGCAGCGACGTGGTCAGCATGAAATTGCGTGCGGAAAAGCGAAACGATCATTATCGCCTGTCGGGCAATAAATATTGGATCACCAATGGGCCGGATGCAGACACGCTGGTGGTTTATGCCAAGACTGATCCTGAGGCTGGATCAAAAGGGATCACTGCATTTCTGATTGAAAAATCGATGAAGGGTTTCACCACCAGCCCACATTTCGACAAGCTGGGCATGCGCGGATCAAACACCGCCGAACTCATCTTTGACGATTGCGAAGTGCCATTTGAAAATGTTCTCGGCGAAGAAGGGCGCGGCGTGCGCGTGTTGATGTCTGGGCTTGATTATGAGCGGGTGGTGCTGGCGGGCATCGGACTTGGCATAATGGCCGCCTGTCTGGATGAAATCATGCCTTACATGGCTGAGCGCAAGCAATTTGGCCAACCGATTGGGTCATTCCAGCTGATGCAGGGTAAGATGGCCGATATGTACACGGCGATGAATTCCGCGCGTGCTTATGTTTATGAGGTCGCCAAAGCCTGCGACCGGGGCGATGTTACACGACAGGATGCGGCGGCATGCTGTCTTTATGCTTCTGAACAGGCGATGGTGCAGGCGCATCAGGCGGTGCAGGCGATGGGCGGGGCGGGGTATCTGTCGGACAACCCAGTCGGCCGCATTTTCCGCGACGCGAAGCTGATGGAGATCGGCGCAGGGACCAGTGAAATTCGCCGCATGTTGGTCGG
>JBPOFE010000005.1:0-43823 GCA_051252035.1 Sulfitobacter sp. | reverse complement strand
GTCACCAATTTGCCCGCCTCGATCTCAAGGTCGATGTGGTCCACGGCAACCACGTCCTTGCCATAGATCTTGGTGACGCCTCGAAAACTGACCGGGGCCGCTTTGGAATTAATGCTCATATCCGGTCCTTACACATTGGTACGTGATTGGGTCATGCGTCGCCCGATTTCGGTACGGCCCACGATGAATTGCATACCGCCTACCACCGCCAGCATCACAAAGATCAGCGTGGTGGAATAGGCAATCGCCAGCCCGTAATCGTTGTTTTCAACCCGCCCGATGATGTAACTGGTAGCCATATCATATTCGGCGGACACGAGGAAAATCACCGCTGAAATCGCCGTCATGGCACGCACGAAACTGTAGACAAGGGCGGCCAAAATCGCGGGGCGCAGCAGCGGCAGAATGATCCGCCGGAAGGTTTGCCATGAATTCGCGCCCAGCGTGAGCGAGGATTCATCCAGTGATTTATCAAGCTGCGACATTGATGCGATGCCGGCGCGGACGCCCACGGGCATGTTGCGAAAGATGAAACTGACCACCAGAATGATGCCCGTCCCGGTCAGTTCAATCGGCGGCACGTTAAAGGCCAGAATATAGCTGACGCCGATGACAGTGCCGGGAATGGCAAAGGACAGCATGGTGCCGAATTCAAACGCGTTTTTGCCTGCGAAAGTTTGCCGGGTCAGCAGATAGGCGGTGATCAGGCCGACAATCGCGGTCAGCGGTGCGGCAATCGCAGCGATCTTGAGCGTGGTCCAGAAACTGTCCCAAGCTGCCCCGGACCAGCGGATGCCAGCATCTTCAATTCGGAATGAAAACGCCGTGACGTAATGCTTGAAGGTGAGGGTATTGTTGACGCCCCAAAGCTCAACCACCGAGCCATAGAAAATCATCGCGTAAACCACGATTGTGAAGCCCGCCCAGAGCATGGCCGTCGCCAGCACCGGGATCGACAATGCGCGCGGCATATGCGGATGCACGCCGCTGTCACCCTTGCCTGACACGGTGGTATAGCTTTTCTTGCCGAGCCAGAACCGCTGCGCATAGAACGCACCAAGGGTGAAGCAAAGCAAAACCATGGCGAGAACAGCGGCCTTGCCCTGATCATATTGCGCGCCGACGATGGCAAAGAAAATCTCGGTCGAGAGGACATCATAGTTGCCGCCCAAGACCAACGGGTTGCCGAAATCGGCCATGCTTTCAATGAAACCCAGCAGGAAGGCATTTGCCAAGCCGGGGCGCATCAGGGGCAGCGACACGGTTTTGAACACTTGCCATTTTGAGGCACGTAGGGTTTGCGCGGCCTCCTCCATAGAGGGGGATACCCCTTCGACAACGCCGATCAGGACAAGAAAGGCGATGGGCGTGAACGCCAGCGTCTGTGCAATCAGCACGCCCGGCAGACCATAGAGCCAGCGGGTGGGTTGGGTGCCGAACATCTCGGAAATATAGACGTTGACCGAGCCGGACAATCCAAACAGCAGTATCAGCGCGAGGCCAATGACGAAGGGTGGCGTGATGATCGGCAGCACCGTCAGCGCCCGCAATGCACGTTTGTAGCGGAAGCCGGAGCGCGTCACGACAAGCGCAAAGATCAAGCCCAGCACGGTGGTCAGAAACCCGACCATGACCGCCAGAAACAGCGAATTCCACGCCACGCCACAGCGCCCGCCAGACAAACAGCCAAGCCCCCAGAGGCGGTCATCAAAGAACTTTGAGACAAAGACAGTGATGGAATAGCCGCCATCATCGGTGATGAATGCCGCCGTCAGCATCTTGGCGATGGGGAAGAACACGAACACCGTGACGATCACCACGACGCCGCCGATGGAACTGACCACAAACACATCGCCGTTGATCGCGCCGCGCGCGGCGATGCCTTGGGTAAAGACAAACAGGAAGGCCGACGCGACAATCAGCGCGCCGTAGCCCATGCCAAACTGGCGATCGCCGAGATCGCCAAAAAGCGCTGATGCCCATGCGAAATTCCAGCCGCGAATGCCGATGGCAAAGCCCTGCAAGATCAACCAGCCAAAGCCGAACGCCCCGGCGAGTATCAGGATTTTCGCATATATCGGATCGGTTTTGCGCCTTTTCAGCACGGCCAATGGGGCCAATAACGGCAAGAGCAATGGAGCCAGCCACAGCTTTTCACCCTGCGCAATCAGAAACGCACCCGGCGCATAATCGGCATCAAACGGATAGCCGCCTGTCAGCCATTCAAACGTAAAAAAGTCCTCCACCCCATACCAGGGGAGGAGGAAAAAACCCACCAACCCGGCAATGATCCAAAAGACCAGAACCGCATTGGAGGTTTGTTCAGATGTAATGGTGCGCATTTTTACTGCGGCAGTACGGACACCTCATCATCCCATTTTTTCAACAGACGCTTGCGTTCGTCCGATGAGCCATAGGTTTTAAAGTCATAGTCGATCAGTTTGATCGTGCTCATGTCCGGCGCGCTTTCGGAGGTTTCCGCAGCCACGTTGGATGGCACCTGAAAGGCTTTGACCTGTAAGGCGAGGTTCTGTGCCTCAGCGCTCAACGCCCAGTCATAAAACTTCTTGGCTGAGTCCAAATTCCGCGCCCCTTCGATGATCGACATGGAGCCGATCTCGTATCCCGTACCTTCCGCTGGTGCCACGACTTTGACCGGGAAACCGGACACGGCTTGGGCCACCGCGTCATGCATGAACACGATACCGATTGTGGTCTCACCACGGCCCGCCGCCTTGATCGGGGCAGAGCCGGATTTGGTGTATTGGTTGATGTTGGCATGCAGGGACTTCATGAAGTCAAATCCGCCATCCTCACCAAACAACTGCACCATTGTGGCCAGCGTCGTATAGGCAGTACCGGACGAGTTTGGGTTCGCCATCTGTACGTGGCCTTTGTATTCAGGCTTGGTCAGATCGGCCCATGAGGTCGGCTCAGGCAGGTTGTTCGCCGCCAGCAGTTCCGTGTTGTAGCCATAGCCCAACGCACCCGAGTAAATCCCGATGGTCTTGTTGCCGGCACTTTCGGCCTGTGCAATCGCCCAAGGATGCAATTGATCACGCATTCCCGAGACATATTCAGCTGTCAGCCCTTCTTCAGCGGCCTGCAAGTGCGGGTCGCCTGTGCCACCCCACCAGACGTCGCCCTTGGGATTGGATGCTTCAGCTTTGATCTGGGCAAAGGTTTCGCCTGATGATTTACGGGTCATGGCAACGTCAATGCCGGTTGCATCCTGAAAGCTGTTCGCCATCAACTGGCACCAGTCCTCTTGCGCGCTGCAATAGAATGTCAGTTTGTCGGCTTGTGCTGCGCCAGCTGCCGTTAAGGCAAGCGCGGACGCGCCCAACATCAATTTGAATGATTTCATGATAACCCCTCCCAGGTGGTTTTTCTATTGTGTGACGTCAGCTTAAGAAGGCTATTGCGATCTGGCAACTGCTTTGTAACCGCTTGCAATCCTGGGGCGGTTTCTAGCGGATAAGCGTTTCTATTGCGCGCCAACCTGAAATGGGCGGCGCATTGATATCAGTGATCTCAAAAAAACATCCGCCGCCGGGTGTCTGGTCATAGGCGCGACTGATCGGCAATTTTGCCAGATGACAATAAAGCAGGGTGCCAACGGCCCCGTGACCCACAAATACGACATCGCCAGAGGGTACGGATGTGAGGGCATTGAGAAATGCGGTGACAATGCGGTTTTGCGCCGCCGCTGCGGTTTCCCAACCACGATGGCTGACTGTGGGGTGGGCAAAGAACTGGTCTGCAGCGGCCTCAAATGCGTCGGGGGGCAGATATCCGGTCGCACTGCGGTCGTTCTCGTGCATGTCGTCGCGAATGGTCAGCTCGCAACCAAGGGCCGCTGCCAAGGGCCTTGCTGTTTCAATCGCTTTGGTTTCCGCGCTGCTGATCACGGTTTTGGCGCCGTTTAACGCACCAGAGGCGGCAAGTGATGTCACGCGGGCGTGGCCAACTTCATTCAGTGACCATTTCTGAATGTCTTGCGCGGGATGAATCAAGACCTGCGGATGCGTGATATAGCGTATTTTATCAGCCATGATTTACGGCCTCGACCCTGACATCCATTCCGTCAGATCAACCGCCTGTCCGGTGAGCGCACTTTGCTGCGCGGCGAATCCGATCAGCACGGCTTTTTTACCATCATCCAAGCTCACCTCTGGCTCGGCAACCTCACCACGCACCAGTTTCAGGAACAATTGGTGTTGATAGAATGTCGACCCGTTGTGATCACCTGCATCTAACAGGGTCGGATCAACGGGGATCTGAGTGGTAATCGGGCCGCGCGGGGTGCGGGGGCTTTGGATCAGTAGGGGCGTGGGTGGCGCGCCGAGGTGATCGGGCCAGAACCGTCCTGGGCCGGGAACCTTTGCCTCGAGTTTACCCAAAGGGCCAACCGCCGCGATTTCTTCTTGAAATTCGGACCCTTCGGCAAACATGCACAATTCCAGCATTGCCCGCACGCCATTGGCGAAATCAACAATCACAAAACCATTGTCGAGAATATCGGAGGACACCCCGTCATAGGTTTCATCCAGATGGTTTACGTCCTGCGCCGCCGACGCCATGACGCGGACGGGTTCGGACCCAATCAACAATCGCATCAGGTCGAAGAAATGGCAGCATTTTTCAACAAAGGTGCCGCCAGTGTTGGCGCTGAAGCGGTTCCAATCCCCCACTTTGGGCAGAAACGGAAACCGATGTTCGCGGATGGTCAGCATCTTGATACCGCCCGTCGCTTGTTGCACCTGATGCGCAAAGGCGGCGACAGGTGGCATGAACCGATATTCCATCGCGACCCAAACCGGAGCAGGATAGCTGCGTTCAAATTCTTCTAATGCAGCCAGATCATCGAGATTGGTGAACAGTGGTTTTTCAACTAAAATTGGCAGGGCGCGGGTAGCGGCGATTTCACGAAGCTGCTCAAGGTGGCAAAAGTTTGGGCTGGTGATCACCAGACAATCAATATCGTCTTGGGTCAGTAGGTCAGCCAGTGACCCAACAGGCCGCGCGTTGGGGGCCGTGGCAAGTGCTGAGGCAAGCATGGTTGCATCGGGCTCAAAAATCAGCGTGACCTCTGCATTATCCAGCAATGCGATGTTGCGCAGATGTTCATGCCCCATCATGCCACAGCCGATCATCGCGTATCTTATCGTGTCACTCATGATATTCTCTATTTTAAGCGTTGGACGTAGTGCGCTTGGCTCGTGTCAAACCAAGTGCGTGAAAATTCTACCGGATTGGGGCCATCCGCCCAGCTAAAGCGTTCGATGAACCCGGTCACTGTGCCGGGCGGAATGGGGAAAAGAGCAGGGGACCAGTTGGGCACCGCGTCAATGCTGACATAATCTTCGGCGCGGGCAATCCACAGATCCAGCTTGGTTCGGTAATAGTGATAAAGCGATTCTGAGAGCGCGTCAGCGGTCACGATTCCAGCACCGTGATCCAGCCAGATTTCCTCAACCGCGACAATTGTATCATTCAGATAACGCAATCGGCGGATACGGGACGCTTCGGTCGATGTCCCGAATTTTGGCAGGTCATCGGGTTTGCGGAGCAGGGTTACATCCAACACATCAGCGCGCGGCAATCCGCCACCCTGCCGCAACTCAAGCCGAAACATGGCATAGACGCTGTCGACGGCGTCGCCTTGTCTGACATAATTTCCAGAACCTTGAACCCGCTCAAGAAGTCCTTTCTTTTCAAGCTGATTGAGCGATTTTCGCAATGTACCAACGGAAACATTGAACTCTGCAGCCATTTCGCGTTCCGGCGCCAGACGTTCGCCATCAATCAATTGACCCGAAGCGATTTCGCGCATCAAAAACTCGCTGATCTGCACAAACCGGGGCAGGGCGTGAGGGGGATGCGTGGGATTGACCATCGATTATTTCACCCTTTTGATCTGGCTCAAGGAAAAATTGATACACCATTGATCTACATCAATTTGACTGCTACGCAATAGGGAAGTGAACGCCAGAACCCGGAGACCCTCATGTCTGTTGTCCCCATCACATCGGCTGATCTGACTGCGACAGAGGTGTCATGGTTTTCGGCTTTGTGCTCGGACGATTATCAGTTTTTGGGTGTGCCGGATGGCGCGTTGCGGTCCAGCTGGGACCATTGTTCGAACATTGTAAAAACGGCAGAGGCACAGGGCTTTCGCAATATCCTGTGCCCTTCGTCCTATCAGGTCGGGCAAGATACGTTGTCTTTCGTCGCGGGCTGCGCGCCGATCACCGATAAGATAAATCTGCTTGCCGCCGTGCGTTGCGGTGAGATGCAGCCGATCATGCTGGCGCGGACATTGGCCACACTGGATCACATGCTCAAGGGTCGGTTGACGGTCAATATCATCAGTTCGGATTTCCCCGGCCAAACCGAAGACAGCGCCTTTCGCTATCAACGCTCACGCGAGGTTGTTGAAATTCTCAAACAGGCGTGGACACAGGATGAGATTAACCACCAAGGCGAAGTCTATAGCTTTGAGGGGCTGACCACCGATCCTGCCAAACCTTACCAAACTGGCGGGCCACTGCTGTATTTTGGTGGCTATTCGCCGTCCGCGTTGGAGTTGTGCGGCCAGCATTGCGATGTCTATCTGATGTGGCCCGAAAAGATCGAAGAGTTAAAGGTCCGGATGCAGGCGGTGCATGCGGTGGCTGAAAAGTATGATCGGACGTTGGATTACGGTTTGCGGGTGCACATGATCGTGCGTGATACCGAGGCCGAAGCGAAAGAATACGCCGATTACATCGTATCTAAACTGGATGATGAATATGGCCAGATGATCCGCGAACGGGCACTGGATTCCACATCGCTGGGCGTGTCGCATCAGGCAAAGAACCGCGAGTTGGCGGATAAATTCGGTTATATCGAACCGAACCTCTGGACCGGGGTGGGCCGTGCGCGATCCGGCTGCGGGGCGGCATTGGTTGGATCAACAGATCAAATCCTGTCCAAGCTCGAAGAGTACAAAAAAATGGGCATCCGGGCGTTCATCTTTTCGGGCTATCCACATCTGGAGGAGGCGGTGCATTTTGGCTCCCGTGTCTTGCCGCAGATGGAAACCTGTTCATTGCCGCAAGCCTATGGCCGAGTGCCGGCAGACACACCCAAGACACCGCTTGGCACAGGAGAACGCAAATAATGGAACGCGTATCGCTGACAGAAAATCTGAGCTTTAGCCGTATTGTTTATGGCATGTGGCGCGTGGCCGATGATGCCGATACTTCGCCCAAACACGTGGAGGCGAAGATCAACACGGCGTTGGATCAGGGCATCACAACCTTTGATCAGGCCGATATCTATGGCGGCTATACGGCTGAGGCGGTGATGGGTGGGGCGCTCAAGGCGAACCCGGCACTGCGCGCCCAGATGGAGATTGTCAGCAAATGTGACATCGTCGTGGATGCGGGGCGTCACGCGGGCGCGCGGGTCAAGCATTATGACACCTCAAAGGCGCATATCGAGGCCAGCGTCGATGCCTCACTTTCAGATATGGGGATTGATCACGTTGATCTGCTGCTGATCCACCGTCCCGATCCGTTCATGGACCAGCATGAAACCGGGGCGGCATTGGATGCTTTGGTGGCGTCAGGCAAAGTCGGTGCCATTGGTGTGTCGAATTTCAAACCGTGGGATTGGGAATTGTTGCAATCGGCCATGACCAACAAACTTGTCACCAATCAGATTGAGATGTCTCTGGCCGAGATTTCGCCTTTTACCAATGGTGATCTGGCGTTTCACCATCGGCTTGGAACTCATCTGATGGCGTGGTCGCCTTTGGGTGGTGGATCATTGATGACGGGCAATGGTCCTCTCGCGCAGGCCATGGATAAAGTTGCCGATGATCAGGGCGTTGACCGGGCCGCCGTTGCAGTGGCTTTCTTGCTGGCGCATCCGGCCAAGATTTTACCTGTTATGGGAACCAACAACATTGAGCGCATCAAGAGCATCTCAGATGCGCTTAAGGTCAAAATGGACCGTCAGACATGGTTTCAATTATATGAGGCGGCCTTGGGCCGTGAGGTGGCGTAGATGGCAGATGGGAGTGGTCAGATAATGATGCAGGCGTTCAAACCTGATCCGACAAACACCCGCCCGCTGCGCGATGCGTTTGGCCGTTTTGCATCTGGCGTCACAATTGTAACGGCAGCGTCCGAGGATGGTTTGGTCGGCATCACCGCCAATAGCTTTTCCTCGCTGTCGCTGGATCCGCCTTTGGTGCTGTGGTCACCTGACGCGAAATCCCGGCGCTTTCCTTACTTTGCCAGCGCACAGCATTACGCGATCCACGTGCTTGCCGTTGAACAAGCCGCACTTTGCCATGGGTTTTCCAGGTCTGCATTTGCGTTTGACGGGCTGGATTATGAAGTGAACGCCCACGGCGTGCCGCTGATCAAGAACTGTCTTGCGAGGTTCGAGTGTGAACAGCGTATGGTGTACCCCGGAGGCGATCATAAAATCGTGGTGGGCGAAGTGATGGCGGCTGAGATGCGGGACGGCGACGCGCTTGCGTTTTTTGCAGGCCAAATCAGATCGTTAGAAGGATGATGCAGGGTTTCGTCACCCATCTGGCAAATTTCAATCGCAGTATTCTGCGCGTCTGTCGCGGGATTGGTGCGTTGGCAATGGCGTTGATGGTGCTGGCGATCTTGATCCAAGTTGTATTTCGCTATGTGTTCAACAACGCATTGCCGTGGCCGGACGAGGCCGCGCGGTTCTGCATGTTGTGGATGACCGGGCTGATGGCACCGACGGCGTTCCGGCGCGGTGGCTTTGTTGCGATTGATATGTTCGGTCGGATGCTGCCGACACGCACTGGGCAGGTGCTGAACATCGTGTTGCTGCTGCTCAGCCTGCTGGTGCTGGTCGTGGCCGTGAACATCGGATGGAGCGAGGTCACGGGGTTTGGTGGGCGTTTTAAGACCGCAGCACTTTATCTGCCGACTTCATTTGGTTTCGACACTTGGTATCGCGTTCCGCGGTCTTGGATGATGGCATCGCTTTTGGTGGGGGTTATCCTGCTGACACTGGTGAACATTGAATTGATCCTCCGGGCATTTCTCAGGCTTATCGGCAAAGATGGCAAACTGCCTCCAATTGCCTTTAATGCCACGGCAGGAGCTGAATAAATGTTGGTTTGGTTTCTGCCCGTTTTTCTTGTTTTCCTCGTGATCGGCCTGCCAGTGTGTTTTGGCCTTTTAGCGGCACCCGGTTTGCTGCTTTGGCTGAATGGTCAGGAAAAAGACGTCACGCTGCTGTACCGTAATGTTTACAATGGCATGGACAGCTTTCCTTTGATGGCGATCCCGTTTTTCATGCTGGCGGGCGAGTTGATGAACAAGGGCGGCATCACCATGCGGCTTGTGGAATTTGCCCAAGCGCTGATGGGTCATCTGCGTGGCGGACTGGCGCATGTGAACGTGTTGTCCTCAATGCTGTTTGCCGGGCTGTCCGGGTCTGCCGTGGCAGATACTTCTGCTTTGGGATCAATGTTGATCCCTGCGATGGAGAAACAGGGGTACACCACCCGGTTTGCGGCGGCCATCACAGCGGCGAGTTCGGTGATAGGGCCAATCATTCCCCCCTCGGGCATCATGATCATCTACGCCTATGTGATGGGCGAAAGCGTGGCTGCGTTGTTCTTGGCGGGCATCATACCGGGGGCGATGGTGGGCATCGGCCTGATGGTTATGGTCAAGGTCTTGGCTGATAAATATGATTTCCCCGTTGCCAGCCGCAAATACACATGGGGCGAACGCGGCGATGCCAGCCTCAAGGCGTTCTTTCCGCTGCTCACACCTGTCATCATCCTTGGTGGTATCCTCGCGGGTGTTTTCACGCCAACCGAGGCCGCAGCGGTGGCCGTCGCCTATTCGCTGTTCATCGGATTTTTCGTGCTGCGCACTTTGAGCGTCAAAGAGATCCCCGATATCCTGATCCGCGCTGGGCTGACGTCTGCAGTGGTGATGTTGTTGGTCGGCGCGGCGATGGCGTTTAAAACCGTGGTCAGCCTAAGCCACGCGCCCGAGCATATGGCCGAATTTGTGTTGTCTCTGTCGCAGAACCCATTGATCTTGCTGTTCCTGATCAACTTGCTGCTTTTTGTGGTGGGGATGTTTCTGGATGCTGGGCCTGCGATCATTATTCTAGGCCCAATCCTAGGCCCGATCTTTGTCAACCTTGGCGTTGATCCTATTCATTTCGCCATCATCATGAGCGTGAACCTGACCGTTGGGTTGGCGACACCACCGATGGGACTGGTGCTGTTTGTCGCCTCTGCGGTGTCTGGCGAACGGGTCGAAACCATCTCAAAAGCGATCCTGCCGTTTCTTGCGGTCGAGGTCGTGGTGATCTTTTTGATTACCTATATTCCGGCAATATCGATGACGATCCCGCGACTGACGGGTTTCGCGAACTAACTAAAATAACAATGACTGAGTATCTAGGGAGGAAATCATGCTCAAGAATGCAATAAAATCACTCACCCTCGCGGCAATGCTTTCGGGCGCTGCGGTGACGGCGATGGCGGCGGATTATAAAATCCGGGCGACGGCAAATTCCAACGAAAACGATGAAGATTATGATGGTTTGATCGTGTTCAAAAACCATGTTGAGGCGGCATCGAACGGCGCCATCGAAGTGGAACTGTTCATCGGTACGCAGCTGTGTTCGAACGGGGCGGAATGCCTGCAAGGCGTAGCGGATGGCACGGTCGATATCTATATCTCAACCTCTGGCGGCGCATCGGGGATTTTCCCTTATGTTCAGGTGCTTGATCTGCCCTACCTCATGGCTGATGACCGCATTGCCGAAGCTGTTCTATCCGGCGACTTCACCCGCAAGATGCGTGCGATGGCGCTGGAAGATTCCGGCGATGCCATCCGTCTGATGACCATCGGCAACACAGGTGGGTGGCGCAACTTTGCCAACACCAAACGCCGCGTGGCGGAGCCTGCTGATATGGCGGGTCTGAAAATCCGTACTGTGGTTGCCGATCTGCCGCAAGAATTGGTCAAGGCGCTGGGCGCGTCGCCAACGCCGATCCCGTGGCCCGAGCTGTTTACCTCGTTTCAGACTGGCGTTGTTGAGGGCTCAAAGAACGGTATCACCGATATTATGGGCATGAAATTCCCCGATGCGGGCCTGCAATATGTCACGCTGGATGGGCATGCCTATATGGGTGCGCTGTGGTGGATGAACAACGAAAAGTTCATGGGCATGCCGGAAGATATGCGTCAGGTCGTGAATGACGGTTTCTATGCGCTGCAACAGGCGACATTCGCCTCACCCAAGCGTAAATCCATCGCGGCGTATGAAGAATTTGTCGCAGGCGGTGGTGATCTTTATGTGCCGACCCCCGAACAGAAAGCCGCATTTAAAGAGGCTGCTTCACCTGTTTATGAATGGTTCAAAGGCAATGTTGGTCGCGGCGAAGAAGTGTTCGAAGCGCTGACAGAGGCCGTTGCAGAAGCTGAAGAAGAAGTATCGGCGGCACGGGCGGCGGATTTGAACTGACGTATCATGAAACGCGATGAAAATGGGCGGTAACGCCCATTTTCCATGTCCGGACGGATGAGATTACCGAAACGGATACATCCAAACCTTGTAGTCAGCGACCAGAATATGCGCCCGATCAATCTCGTCTTTGGTCATCTTCTTAACCACTTCTTCCAGCGAAATCGCCGCGTCGGGGTCGCCGCCAATCGCCGAGAGCGTGTACCACATATAAGCACGCACAAGGTCGATGGCGGGCATACCGCGTCCAACTTCGTAGTACCATCCAACGCCGCTTTGTGCCCCCGGATGCCCCTTCATCGCGGCGCGCAGATACCATTCAAACGCACGTTCATCATCGCGCCTCACACCAAGGCCCATGGCGTACATCACGCCGATCAGCTCCTCAGCCTCTGCATTGCCGGACCGGGCCGCAGGCCACAGCGCGTCTTTGGCTTGGGTAAATTTGCCCGCCTCCATCAGATCGCGCGCCTCTTCGATATCGGCAAGCGCTGGGGCTGCCATCAACAGAAACCCTATCAGTATATTGCGCATCTGTTTGCTCTTTTCTGCGTCGTTGCGGCCCCGAGTTGGGCCCAAGTTGAACGCCCGCTCACCGCTGATGATTTTATTCAGTTCGACCCAAAACAGGCCGAACTGGGTCAACTTCTGTTCTACGACAGAATCCTGTCAGGCAACAAGAATATCGCCTGTTCGACCTGCCATCACCCAGACCTTGGCACGGGCGACGGTTTGTCGCTTGGCATTGGTGAGGGCGGCGCGGGGCTGGGCGCGTTGCGGACCGCCGGGATTGGTGATGACCAGATCAAAAAACGCATCCCGCGCAATGCGCCGGGGCTTTGGAACCTTGGTGCCAAAGACATCAACGTGATGTTTCACGATGGGCGTCTAAGCATCTCGGATGCCTATGCAAGCGGGTTTGATTCCCCCGCCGAAGAATGGCTGCCCGTCGGGTTTAATTCGTTGCTGGCGGCCCAAGCCGTGTTTCCGCTTGTCGCGCAGTTTGAGATGGCCGGGAACCCACGCGAGAATGAGATTGCGGGGGCGGTGCATAACCGGATTGATGCGGCCTGGCCGATACTGGCGAAACGGGTGCGGATCACGGGCGATTATGGCGCGCGGTTTGTCGCCGCATTCTCGCATATCGAACAGCCCGAGGATGTCACAATCGTTGAGATCGCCAATGCGCTGGCGGCCTTTATGGGAACGGAATGGCAGAGTTTCGACAGCCCCTATGATCGGTTCGTGGCGGGTGATCTGACGGCGCTGAGCGATGAGGCGCAGCGCGGCAAGGACATTTTCTTTGGCAAGGGAAACTGCGCCATCTGCCATGCAGGGCCGCTGTTTTCAGATCAATCATTCCACGCGCTTGGCCTACCGCCCTTTGGGCCGGGCCGGACCCGCGCCTTTGATCCTGTGACCCGTGATGTGGGGCGGATGGGCGAAAGCGATAGGTTGGAGGACGCTTATCGGTTCCGCACACCGATGCTGCGCAATGTCGCGCTGACAGCACCTTATGGCCACAACGGGGCCTATCCGACACTTGGCGGAATCATCAGGCATCATGTTGATCCGGTGGGGTCGTTTGCCAGTTGGACGCCCGAAATGGCAGCGCTGCCCGATGCACCTGCGATCAGCGCCATCGACTTTGTGGTCTGGAATGACCGCTTTGAAATGGCGCGTCAGACCAGCGTCAATGATCTTAAACCCGTTGCCGTCACTGACGCTGATATCGCAGCGCTTGAGGCGTTTTTGCATGGTTTAACCGGAGAGATCGCGACCAAGGGGCGTCTGGGGATCCCTGTATCTGTGCCAAGTGGTTTGCCAGTTGATCGAACGGCGCGCTAAGCCGCAGCGCCATCAAACGTGACACGCCCGTTGCAAATGGTAAATCGCGCCGCAGCATCGGTGATCCGGTCAGGCGCCAGCGTGGTTAGATCATGGCTCATCACCACGACATCCGCCATCATGCCGGGGGCCAGCTTTCCCTTGCGGTCCTCGTTGAACTCGACCCAGGCATTGCCCGCGGTATAGCTATAAAGCGTGTCCATGAGACTTTGGGTTTGGTCGGTCCAGTCTGGCCCCATGTCCAGTGGGGCAATCGCGGCCTTGATGTTGGTCATCACCTCGACCCCCATGACGGGCCAGTCTGTGGAAAAGATCACAGGCGCGCCCGTGGCACGGATTTGTTGCCACGGATAAGATCCGGCAATTTGGTGATCATGCAGGTATTTTGGCACGCCTTCGGAGGGGAACACATGGCCAAAGGGCGCATGCCCCGGTTGGATCGACGCCACTGCCCCCAATTCGGCAATGCGCGGGATGTCATCGACATGCATACATTCAAGGTGTTCAACCCGGTGGCGGCTGTCGCGCACGCCGTTGGTTTTGCGCGCGACCTCATAGGCGTCCAAAGTGCGGCGAATGCCACCGTCACCAATCGCATGCACGACAATCTGCAATCCCATCGCGTCAATCGCTGTGCAGGCTTGGTTCATCTGATCGGCGCTAAACACCGGGTCGCCGTAATTGTCATCGGTGCCGGGGTAGGGTTGCAGCATCAGCGCGGTGCGTCCCTCAATCACGCCATCGACGAACATTTTGACATAGCCAGAGCGCACCATGTCGCCGTTGTATTTTGCCTTCATCTCGGCGGCTTCTGACAGGCGGCTCAGCGGATCGTGACTTTTGAGGTGGAATGGCACTGACACACGGCAGTCAAGCGCGCCTTCAGCCTCCAACTCGCTGAGGAGTTCAAGTTGGTAAAAGTTACCATCCATGCAGTGCAATCCGGTAATGCCTTGTGCCGCACAATGCGCGATGCCTTTGGCAATCACGGCCTTGTCCTTGGCGCGTTCGTCAGCGGTGGGCGTTGGCACGGGATCATTGCCTGATACCAACCCGGCCAAATCGCGGCCCGCATGGCGGGTCAGTTTCAGGAGCGGACCAAAGGCGCTGAATTCGCGCAACTCGCCCGTGGCTTTGCCATCGTCGCCCATGACGATCACCGACCCTGCATCGGTTTCACCGCCGCGCAATATACCCGCGTGTTCAAGGGCCGCAGTGTTTGCCCAAACTGTGTGGTGGTCGGGGGCAAACATCGCAAACGGGCGGTCGGGACAGGCGATGTCCAGCTCTTGCCGCGTTGGTGTTTGGGTCTCGTGCAGGATCGCGTAATCGGCCTGTACTGCGAACACCAAAGCGTCGTCGGGATTTGCCGCAGCATAGGGGGCAATGGCGGATTTTAATGCCTCCATGCCCTGCACGCCGTGCAGATCAAGACAGGACAACTCAACCGAGCCGCCAAACAGATGCACATGGCTGTCGATAAATCCGGGCATCACCGTGCCACCATTGGCATTGATAATACGCGTGTCTGGCCCGGCGGTTGCCTGAACCTCTTCATCGCTGCCGAGATGGCTGATTGTGCCACTGGTAATGGCAAGGGCTGTGGCAGCGGTCGTTGTATCATCAAATGTGATGAGCGCGCCGTTAACGATGATGAGATCGGGGGCAGGCATTTTATTCCTTTAAAAAAGTGCGGCCCGCCATTGATGCGGGCCACACTGTGGCTGTTACTTCTGCAATTCGGTCCAGATCTGAGTGTAGATCTTGGATACCTCAGGCGGACAGGTTTCCGCGACATAAGCGGCGCCTTTCAAGGCGTCCGGTACTACAATCTCGGGTGCTGACTTCATAGCGTCATCCATGAATGCTTCGGACCCGGCGATGCCGTTGGCGTATTTGGCAAAGCCCGACAACATCGCGGCGTTCTCTGGATCCATGATGAAGTTGATGAAAGTCTTGGCATTCTCGACATTTCCCGCGTCGGCGAGGATTGCGGCATTGTCCATCCAGACTGGGAACCCTGTTTGCGGATAGCCAAAGGCGATGTCGGCGTTCTGATCGCGTGCGCGCATGGACGCCCCGTTCCAGTTGACGCCAGCGGCCATATCACCCTTGGCGAACTTTTCGATCATGCCGTAATCCATCGACAGCCAGTTTGGTTTGGCTGCAACCAACGTGTCACGCACCTTGCGCAACACTTCTTTGTCGCCCGTGCATTGTTCGCCACCAACATAGTGGATTGCCATGCCCATGACGTCGTTCATTTCCGGCACGACGTTAATTTTCCCGACCAATTCTTCCGGCGGATCAAAGATTACCGCGGCCGTGTTGATATCGCCGTCATAGACTGCGGTGTTTACGGTCACACCCACGGTGCCCCATTGCCACGGCACGGAATACTTGCGGCCGGGATCAAACTTCACGTCCATCCACTGTGGGTCGATGTTGGCATGGTTGGGCAGCTCGGCGGGGTCCAATTCCATCAACAATCCTTCACCGATGAAAATCGGGATATAGGTGCCGGAGGGAACAACGATGTCAAAGCCGTGACCACCAGCCTTGATTTTGGCCAGCGCGGTGTCGTTGCTGTCGTAATCGGTAATGGTGACCTTGATGTCGTGTTCTTTTTCGAACTTTTCGATCATCTCGGGCGATGTGTAGTTACCCCAGTTGTAGATATTCAATTCGCCCTCGGCCATTGCGGCCCCGGCGACAGCGATCAAAGCTGTAGTGGTTAGAAAACGTTTCATATTTTGTACTCCCTTGTTTTTAATGTTATTTCTTGGTTCGGCTTAGAAAGAAGAATGCGATGACCATGGTGATCGAAATCGCCAGCAGCACGGTCGAGATCGCGTTGACCTCGGGGGTGATCGCGCGGCGCAATTGACCCAGCATATAGGTGGGTAGTGTATCTTGGCCTGCGGATTTGACAAATTCGGTGATCACCACGTCATCAAGGCTAATCACGAAGGCCAGCATCGCACCGGCCAGAATACCCGGCCAGAGTTGCGGCAGGGTAATGCGGCGGAAGATCTGGAATGGGGTTGCATAGAGGTCAGAGGCCGCTTGTTCCAGCGTCAGGTCCATCCCCTGAAGCCGGGCGCGTATCGGCAGGTAAGCGAACGGAATACAGAACGCCGAATGAGCCAGAACCAGGTAGCCAAGGCCAGTGTATCCGGTCTGCACCTTGATGCCAGCAAACAGGATCAGCAGAGCCACGGCGGTCACAATCTCTGGCACCATCAGCGGTTGGTTGATGGCGGCAAAGACGGTGGAATAACCTTTGAAGGTGCGCACACGGGTGGTGGCGAGGGCCGCGAGTACGGCGCAAGAAGTGGCGATCAGCGAAGCCCAGAGCGCCAAAATCAATGATCTTACTGTTGCTTCTTGCACCTGTTCGTTGGCCCAAGCGCTGCGATACCACTGCAGTGAAAACCCTTCCCAGATTGCCACGGAGGTGCCCGCATTGAACGAGTAGATCACCAGCAGGAAGATAGGCGCGTACAGCAATACGAAACACAGGACCGCGATAGGCGTGAAGCCCCATTGTTTGCGGATATCAAAGCCCGAGGATTTAGCCATGGCCGATCTCCTCTTTGCCGGCAGACCTGACATAGAAGATCAGCGCGAACATCACGATCACCAGCAATGTGATCGAAAGCGCGGCACCCAGCGGCCAGTTGCGGCCTTGGCCAAACTGTAGCTCAATTAGATTGCCGAGCATCAGTTGCTTGCCGCCGCCCATCACGCGGGGGGTGACGTATGCCCCAAGTGAGGGGACAAAAACCAAAATCGACCCGGCAATCAGACCCGGCTTGACCAGTGGCAGAATGATCCGTCTGAGAACCGCAAAACGGGTCGCATAAAGGTCATACCCCGCTTCAACCAAAGAGAAATCCAACCGTTCCATACTGGCATAAAGCGGCAGCACCATCAGCGGCAGATAGACATAAAGCATCCCGATCATGATCGCGGTTTCCGTGAACAGGATTTGGATGGGTTGGTCGATTACCCCTGCCCAGATCAATAGCGTGTTCACCGTGCCTTCATTGCGGATCAATTCCATCACGGCGAATGTGCGGATCAACAGGTTGGTCCAGAACGGGATCATGATCAGCAACATCCAGATGTCGCGGTTGTTCTTGGGTCGCGTGGCAATGAAATATGCGGTGGGAAACCCAAGGATCACCGCGCCGATGGTCGTCATTAAGGACAATTTGATCGACCGCCACAGGATCGACAGATGCGCGTCAGCAAAGCCCACTGTGTCATCAAAAATATCACGTTGCAGAAACACGTTGAACCATGCTTCGGTGGAAAACTCCCACTCAACCCCGCCATAGTCACCGGGCGTCAGGAACGAATAGGTCAGTGTGATCAACAGGGGACCACTGGCCGCAATAAACAAGATCACCAGTGCGGGCGTCAGCAACAGCCATCGGTTGCGAATGGCGCGCTTTTCGCGGGATGTGGCGACACTGCTCATCACATCAATCCCTTAGCACCTGACCCACACCGGGCGGAAAGCTGATGCCGGTGCGGTCGCCTTTGACAAATGCCATTTCGCGGCCCGGTTGGTTCTGCGCACGCACCACGAAATTCTCGCCGTTCTCAAGCGTGACATGAAAATGCGTGTCGGTGCCAAAATAAACCACATTGCTCAGCACACCGGGCAACAGTGCCTCATCTGGCGCGCTCAGGTTCGCATGTTCGGGGCGAATGGCGAGCGTGACCTTGCCTTTGGCAATACCGTCGGAGGCGCGGGCTGGCACAGTCTTGCCCGAGGGCAGGCGCACGGTGGCGATCTCACCCCTGACGTCAATCAATTCGGCATTCAAGAAATTGGTATCACCGATGAAATCCGCGACAAAGCGTTCGGCAGGGTGGTCGTAAATCTCATGCGGGCCGCCGATTTGCCGTATGGACCCGGCGTGCATCACCGCGATCCGGTCTGACATGGTCAGCGCTTCTTCCTGATCGTGGGTGACAAAGACAAAGGTGATGCCGGTCTCGGTCTGCAATCGCTTGAGTTCGATCTGCATGTCCTTGCGCAGCTTGAAATCCAGCGCGGACAAGGGTTCATCCAACAGCAACACCTTGGGTTTCGGGGCCAAGGCACGGGCCAGCGCCACCCGTTGTTGTTGGCCCCCAGAAATCTGCGCGGTCTGGCGGTCGGCCATCGCAGTCATTTTGACCAGTTCCATCATCTCATCGACGGTTTGTCGGATCTCAGCCTTGGGTTTGCCCAGCATTTCCAGACCGAATGAAATATTCTGGCGCACGGTTAAATGCGGGAACAAGGCATAGTTCTGAAACACCGTGTTAATTGGCCGCTTGTGCGGTGGTAGTTTCAGCAAATCAGTGCTGTCCATGGTCACACTGCCGCTGGTCGGATCGACAAATCCCGCAATCACCCGCAGCAATGTGGTCTTGCCGCATCCTGACGGGCCAAGCAGGGTGAAAAATTCGTTTTCCTGTACTTTGACAGAGACATCATCAAGGGCCAG
This sequence comes from Sulfitobacter sp., assembly GCA_051252035.1. Classification (GTDB taxonomy): domain Bacteria; phylum Pseudomonadota; class Alphaproteobacteria; order Rhodobacterales; family Rhodobacteraceae; genus Sulfitobacter. Next base: position 24,930 of record JBPOFE010000005.1, on the reverse strand, counting down.
AAATTTCGATTTTCCTGCGCCATAGGCTTTGGTTACGCGTTCGATATCAATCATTCAGAATGCCCCAGCCCATTCACCAAATCGGTGTCATGTGACCGTCACGGCAGCATTTTTTCGGTCGATCACAACCCCGTTACATACGGTAAGCTGGATTTGAGAAGTTTGGCAAGCGAAACAAAATAGCGTTGAGTTTTCGGCGGCTTAGGGTTGATGGGCGTCGCAGCTCAGGCGTAATTGAGCGGTCTGTTTCATGCGTTTGTTTGAGTATCTTGCGACACGGTAACAGGTAGAAAATTCAGCTTAGTTGACCCCTCCGGTGCGCAGCAACGCCGGTCCAGATTAAAGTCCGCAACCTGCGAATTGGTACATGTCAGGCCTTGCCCGCCTCAGCACCAGCCAAGGCACAACTGCGCACCACCTCGGCGATTTCCATCAACTGTGATGCCAGCGGATTGGTCTTGCGCCAGATCATCCCGATGGTGCGTCCCGGTTGCGGGTCAGCAAAATGGGCACAGGCCACAGGTGCCGACCGCGCCTCGACCGTGACAGCCATTTCCGGGATCATCGTCACACCGATCCCTGCACCGACCATCTGTACCAAGGTCGACAGCGACGATCCGTCCAATCCATCACGGGGCAGGGTGGGGCCAGTATTGCAAAACGACAGTGCCTGATCACGAAAACAGTGACCTTCTTCCAGCAACAACAACCGCATTTCGCGCAACGCCTCGGCACCGGGCACAGGTTTTGTTGCTTCATTCAATGGGCGGACCAGAACAAAATTTTCTCTGAAAAGCGGGGTTTCGGTGAAGGCGGGTTCAGATATCGGCAGGGCGACGATTGCCGTGTCGATCTGGCCTTGCTGCAATTCCTGTACCAATCGTGGTGTCAGTGTCTCGCGCACATGTAGGTCCAGTTTTGGATGGCTGTGCGCCAGATCACCAATCAATTTCGGCAGAAGGTAGGGTGCGATGGTTGGAATGACGCCAAGCCGGAATCGACCCGCAAGCTGGGTCTGTGCCGCCCGCGCAAAATCGCCCAACTCATCAAATGCCCGCAGGATATCGCGCACCCGCAGTGCAAAATCCATCCCAAAGCTGGTCAAACGCACCTGCCTTGGTCCGCGCTCAAAAAGTGTGGCACCCAGTTCGGTTTCCAGTTCTTTGATCTGCACAGACAATGCAGGTTGCGAGATCGAGCAGGTCGCAGCTGCACGGCCAAAATGGCCTTGTTTGGCCAAGGCTTCAAAATATCGCAGCTGTTTGATGGTCAGATTTGTCATAACTTCAAGTTATCACGATAATGCATAAATCCAACTTAAAACTACCGAGAGGCTTTGATATACCCATACCAAATCACATCATTTGGGAGAGTATCATGGACGGCAATGACATCGACACAGGCGGCAAATGCCCGGTAATGCACGGACGTGTGAAGAACACCACAAATAACGTAAGATCCAACAAAGACTGGTGGCCGAACCAACTTAACCTCAAGATTTTGCATCAGAATTCACCGCTGGGTGATCCGATGGGACAAGATTTCAACTATGCCGAAGAGTTCAAAAAGCTGGATCTGGACGCGCTCAAGGCCGACCTGACCGCGCTGATGACAGATTCGCAAGATTGGTGGCCCGCGGACTATGGCCACTACGGCCCGATGTTCGTGCGCATGGCATGGCATTCGGCAGGCACCTACCGTACGGCGGATGGCCGTGGCGGGTCGGCCTCTGGATCACAACGGTTTGCGCCGCTGAATTCTTGGCCCGATAACGGTGGTCTCGACAAAGCACGCCGCTTGCTTTGGCCAATCAAACAGAAATACGGCAACAAGATTTCATGGGCCGACCTGATGGTGCTGACTGGCAATGTCGCGATGGAATCCATGGGGTTCAAAACCTTTGGATTTGCGGGTGGCCGCGTAGACATCTGGGAACCCGAAGAGGACATCTACTGGGGCACCGAAACAGAGTGGCTGGAGCCATCTGGTGGCGAAAACAGCCGTTATTCCGGCGACCGTGATCTGGAGAACCCACTAGCCGCCGTGCAGATGGGTCTAATCTATGTGAACCCTGAAGGCCCGGACGGGAACCCCGACCCGCAAGCCTCTGCCAACGACATCCGCGAAACTTTTGCGCGTATGGCAATGAACGATGAGGAAACCGTCGCGCTGACGGCAGGCGGCCACACCTTTGGCAAGGCACATGGCGCAGGTGATCCTGCACTGGTGGGTGCGGAACCCGAAGCGGCATCAATCGAAGAGATGGGCCTTGGTTGGAAAAACAGCTTTGAAAGTGGCGTCGGTGTGCATGCAACGGTTTCTGGCATCGAAGGCGCTTGGACACCAACGCCGACCACTTGGGACATGTCCTATTTCGACACGCTGATGAACAATGAATGGGAATTGACCAAAAGCCCGGCTGGCGCGCAGCAATGGCGGCCCGCGGGAGGTGCCATGGCGCAGGCGGTGCCGGATGCGGCAACAGGCGAAAAGCAACATGCGCCGATGATGACCACGGCGGATATGGCGATGAAAGTCGATCCGATTTATAACGCTATTTCAAAGGATTATCACGCCAACCCCGACAAGTTTGCCGATGCATATGCGCGGGCATGGTTCAAACTGACGCACCGGGATATGGGGCCACGGGCCTTGTATCTGGGCAAGGAAGTCCCTGATGAGGTTCTGATTTGGCAGGATCCTATTCCTGATGTGGATCACCCGCTGATTGATGCGGGCGACATTGCTGATCTCAAGGGCAAAATCCTCGAAACCGGCCTGTCGATTTCTGAAATGGTGTCTACCGCGTGGGCCTCTGCGGCGACTTTCCGGGGGTCTGACAAACGCGGCGGTGCCAATGGCGCGCGCATCCGTCTGGCGCCGCAAAAAGATTGGGAGGTGAATGAGCCTGCGAAGCTCGCCAAGGTGTTGTCTGCGCTTGAAGCCGTGCAATCGGATTTCAATGGTTCGGCAGCAGGTGGCAAGAAAGTATCGCTGGCCGATCTGATCGTGCTTGGCGGTGTGGCGGCGGTTGAAAAGGCGGCCAAGGCGGCGGGTCATGCTGTTGAGGTGCCATTTACGCCGGGTCGCATGGACGCATCCCAAGAACAGACAGATGCGGAATCCTTCGATGTGCTTGAGCCGGAAGCCGACGGTTTCCGCAACTATCTGAAGGCCGGATATAATGTGCCGACAGAGAAACTGTTGATTGACCGCGCGCAGCTTTTGACACTGACCGCACCGGAAATGACCGTCTTGGTCGGCGGCATGCGGGCGCTCAATGCGAACGTCGGCGGGTCGAAAAACGGCATTTTCACCGACGCGCCTGAAACTTTGACCAATGATTTCTTTGTGAAATTGCTGGGCATGGATACGGTTTGGACGCCTGTTGACGACACAAGCGAAGTGTTCGAAGGCCGGGATCGCAAATCCGGCGCTGTCAAATGGACGGCAAGCCGGGTCGATCTGGTGTTTGGGTCAAATTCCCAGTTGCGCGCGCTGGCCGAAGTCTATGCCAGCGACGATGCCAAGGCGACATTCGTGAAGGATTTCGTCAAAGCATGGACCAAGGTGATGAACGCAGATCGGTTTGATTTGGCGTAATCACGGATTGGTGGCGCAAGCCATCAGACATGAAACGGGCGGCATTTCACAAAGTGTAATGCCGCCCGTTTTGTTTGCGCAGCTAGTCGCGCGTTCCCGCAAACCGCTCGGCCCAGAGGTCGCGATCTTCGTCGCTGATCTTGGCAAACAGAACTTCCGGCACGTCAAAGGCATGCCCGGGCTTCAAAGCGTCCAGAACAGCTGCAACATCATCCGGCCAGCCTGCATCCTGCACGTGCATCGCCTCCAGCATTGACGCCGCCGCCGTCGGAATGAACGGCGCAGACAGGACCGCGTAAAGCGGGATCAGGTTCAATGCCAACCGCACCTGAATGGCGGCTTTGTCCGGGTCAGTTTTGAAGGTTGACCACGGCGCCTCTGCTTGCAGATATTCATTGCCCGCCGCCCAGATGGCACGCAATTCCTGCGCTGATTTGCGCACTTCCATGGCGTCCATATGGTCCTGATACCGGGCCACACGCTCAGTCACGTCAGCGATCAATGCCTTCTCAGCAGGCCCATATTCACCGGCCTCTGGCACAGCCTCGCCAAATTTCGAGCGACAGAATTTGGTGATCCGGCTGATGAAATTACCCAAAACATCCGCAAGGTCTTTGTTAACCGACGACTGGAAGTTTTCCCACGTAAATTCAGCATCCGAAGTTTCCGGCGCATGGCTCAGCAGCCACCAGCGCCAATAATCCGCGGGCAAAATTTCAAGCGCCTGATCCATGAATACACCGCGCCCACGCGAGGTCGAAAACTGCCCGCCGTCATAGGTCAGAAAATTAAAAGATTTGATGTAGTCGACCAATTTCCAAGGTTCGCCGGAGCCCATGATGGTTGCCGGAAAGCTAAGCGTGTGAAACGGTACGTTGTCCTTGCCCATGAATTGGGTATAGCGGACCTCATCGGCACCCTTGTCAGTGCGCCACCAGCGTTCCCAATCCGTACCTTTGCCCGCATCCACCCATTCTTGCGCACTGGCGATATATTCGATCGGCGCGTCAAACCAGACATAGAACACCTTGCCTTCCATCCCCGGCCAATCCGCGCCTGCACGTTTCACCGGGACGCCCCAATTGAGATCGCGGGTGATGCCGCGGTCTTTTAATCCATCACCATCATGCAGCCATTTTTTGGCAATCGAGGTGGTCAGAACCGGCCAATCCACTTTGCTGTCGATCCACGCATCGAGCTGATCTTTCATCGCACTTTGGCGCAGAAATAAATGCTTGGTTGGGCGCATTTCCAGATCGGTGGCACCAGAGACGGTCGAACGCGGGTTGATCAGATCTTCGGGGTCCAACTGCTTGGTGCAATTGTCACATTGATCACCGCGGGCGTCTTCAAAACCGCAATTGGGGCAGGTGCCCTCGACATAGCGATCCGGCAGGAAACGACCATCGGTGGGGGAGTAAATTTGACGTTGCTCGACTTCTTCGATCAAGCCCTGATCCGCCAATGCGCCCGCAAAATGTTGGGTGAGTTTCTGGTTTTGCAGGCTCGAAGAGCGGCCAAAATGATCAAAGGACAACCCAAAGCCCGCAGCAATCTCAGCCTGAACCTCATGCATTTCGGCACAATATTCGGCCACGGGTTTGCCCGCCTTTGCAGCGGCCAGTTCTGCGGGCGTGCCATGTTCATCGGTGGCGCATAAAAACAAAACTTCATGGCCACGCGCGCGTAGGTAACGCGCATAAAGGTCCGCGGGCAGCTGACTGCCCACCAGATTGCCCAAGTGTTTGATCCCGTTGATATAGGGGATGGCGGATGTAATGAGATGTCTGGTCACGATTGGGCCTCTGGTCGGTGTTCACATCACGCTTTAGCAGGCCGCGCAGGGCGCTACCAGCCTGTCAGTCGATGTGATCTTTGTGGCTTCGATTGCGGCCAAACAACCGTCCCACCACAAATGTCGTGCGCGGAGTACTGACAAATTGCGTTCTGTCCTTGGGGCTTGCACGGGCGCGCATGCGCGTCAGGCCAAAGACAACCAGCACTGCATGGCTTGCTGAAATCATCAAAAACAAAGCGCCGGGGCCGTAGTTTTCGATCAGTACCGAGGCAAGATAGGGCGCAAAAATCGCCCCCAAAGCAAAGAAGAACATCAGCGCCGCTGACAGTTCCACGCGTTCGTCGTTGCTGGCGAAATCATGAGCATGTGCGGAGGCCACGGAGAAAATCGGGAAAGTCGTCAGGCCGAACAGGCCAGCACAAAGCATGACACCCATGGTTCCCGTGCCAGCGGCAGCAACAGTGATCATTGCGCTGACAATCGCGGCAACAGAAAGCCAGATCAGCACCCAGCGTCGATCGTACTTATCTGCGAGCCAGCCAACCGGAAATTGCGCAAGCGCACCACCCAAGACGAAAGCCGATAAAAACCATGCGATTTGGCCCGCTGTTAAGCCAACTTCTTGTCCATAGATCGGCCCCACCATCCGAAACGATGCGCTCGACACAGCGGCGACGACAACTCCGGCAGCAGCCAAAGGTGAACGCTCGACCGCCAGCCGGGGCCGCAATCGCGGTGAGGATGGGGTTTCGGGCTGCTTCATCGTGGTCAAGGTCAGGGGCAGCAATGCCGCACAACACCCGATGGCAAGCAGGTTGTAGGAGACATAAGATGCAGGCGCCAAGATGCCGATCACCATCTGGGCGGCCAGTGATCCGCTCATGTCGACAACCCGGTAAACGCCCATGGTGCGGCCGCGTGTTTCATTGGTGACTTTGGCCTGTAACCATGCCTCAACCACTGTATAACAGCCTGCCACACATAACCCTGAGGCAACTCTCATCAATGCCCATGCATAGGGGTTTACCACCATCATATGGGCCATCAACCCGATGGCACCCGCTGCGGTGAATGCGGCAAAGGCGCGACTGTGGCCGACGCTGCCCATCAAACGTGGGGCCCACCAGCACCCAATGAAAAACCCTAAGAAATGCGCCGATCCAAGAAAACCAATCTCTTGTCGGGAAAAGCCCAGTTGCAGCCCTGACAACACGTCCAACGGCCCCACACCGCCCGACGACAATTGCAGGAGAATGACAGATAAAAACAGGGCGGCAAAGGAAATGAGCAAACGCATGGGGTTAACTAGACTGCTTTGCCCGCAAAACCCAATGCCAATCGCGACGGCCATGGGTCGTTTCTGTCGACCCTTTCCGGTTATTGCCTTGCAGCGCCGCAGTGGCAGTCTAGGTTGAGCAAAAATAGCAGGAGTTGCGCCATGAAAATGAATGATCTGGGAAAGAGCGGGATCAAGGTTTCGGAATATTGCCTTGGGTCTATGACATGGGGCACCCAGAACACACCCGCCGAGGGACACGCCCAAATTGACCGGGCATTGGACGCGGGGATTAATTTTGTCGACACCGCCGAGATGTATCCGGTCAACCCGATGAGCCCCGAGACAACCGGGCGGACGGAAGAGATCATTGGTGAGTGGGTGGCAAAATCGGGGCGGCGCAGTGATTTGGTTCTGGCCACGAAACACTCCGGTGAAGGCGTCTCACATCTGCGCAGTGGCGCGGGGATATCGTCGGCGACCATTGCACAGACATTGGAGGGATCGTTGCGTCGTCTTCAGACGGATTACATCGATCTCTACCAATTTCATTGGCCGAACCGGGGCAGCTATATGTTCCGGCAAAACTGGGCGTTCGATCCGTCAGGCCAGAACCGTGCTGACACCATCGCTCATATGGAAGACGCGTTGGGCGCGCTGCAGCGTGAGGTTGACCGCGGCACCATTCGCGCCTTTGGGTTGAGCAACGAAAGCGCATGGGGGATGACGCAATGGGCCAGTGCCGCGGCACGGGTTGGCGGTCCGCGTCCAATTGCGGTGCAAAACGAATATTCGCTGCTGTGTCGCTTGGCCGATACCGATGTGGCAGAGGCATGCATAAACGAGAATATTGATATGTTTGCGTTTTCGCCACTTGCGGCGGGTCTGTTGACTGGGAAGTATCAAGGCGGTGCAGTGCCTGAGGGATCGCGGATGTCGCTTAACGGTGATCTGGGGGGGCGCAAAACCGAACGCGCGTTTGAAGCAGTCGCCGCCTATCTGAAAGTCGCGGAAAAGCATGGGCTGGAACCGGTGCATATGGCCTTGGCATGGTGCGCCGCGCGGCCCTTTATGGGGTCGGTGATCTTTGGCGCGACCACGATGGATCAGCTGGAACTGGCGTTGGGCGCTGCGGATGTGAGCTTAAGCGATGAGGTTCTGAGCGATTTGGATCGCACTCATCGGGCGCATCCACTGCCTTACTAAGCGGTGGGGGACGGGCCTCCGCGCAAGCGCAGAAACAGGCTTTCCTCGTCGTTATTCTTGAAAAACGGCACCGAAGTTGGTGGGTTCAAATCGCGGGCGCGGGCTTCGACTTCGGCCAAGACGACCTCAGTGATGAAAGGCATGTCGAACGCACGCGCCTGCGCCAGCGACACCCATTGCAGATGAGATAGCTCGTCACAGGCGGCGTCAAAATCATCCAGATCGCTGGCAATGTCATCGGCGTCCACCAGGAAGAACCGCGCGTCGAAGCGGCGAGGGCGGCCCGGTGGCGTGATGGCGCGAAACACGAATTGCAGGGCCGAGGCATCGGGCAGATGGCCAGTGGCCGCGTAGGTTTTCCAATCGTCCGGTACCGGGGTATCCCACGTGCCACGCTGACCAAGGATCAATCCGGTTTCTTCCCACAATTCCCGGATCGCGGCGACAGCAAGCGCATGGGCCAACCCGGCGTTCGCGTCTTCTGCCAATCGTGCGGCGCAGGTGTCGGGCAGGGGGGCGGCGAGCGGAATATCCGCATCTTCGGCATCAACCGCACCGCCGGGGAACACGAATTTGTTCGGCATGAACACAGCTTTGGCGCCACGCTGCCCCATCAAAATGCGTGGTGCTGTGTGGCGATCGCGCAGGACAATGACAGTTGCTGCATTGCGGATCTGGCTTTTGTCGATGGTCATTTCTTAGGTCTCCCGGCGTGTGCTGACCGCCGGGAAAGCTCAGGTCGTGCGGCCAAAACCACCCATTTCCTTGGCCCATTGAAAGCCGATCAAGGCCCCCTTCAGTCTGGGCAGAAGGTAAAGCGACAGGGCGACACATCCAACCGCAAAAAGCGTGAACAGCGTCAAAGGTTCTGGGCGCCATGTGACAAACACGACGTGCAGCAGCGGTGCCATCAAGTGGCCAACGATCAAAATGGTCAGATACGCCGGGCCATCATCGGCGCGGTGGTGGTGAAATTCCTGACGACAGACGGCGCAATCATGGTTGACCTTGAGATAGCTTTTGAGCAGCGGACCGGACCCACAATTCGGGCATTTGCCACGCCAACCGCGCATGATCGCAGGCCAGCGCTGACGATCTGCGGCCGCAGTGGCTGATGTGTTGGTGTGCATTGGCTTCTCGCTCATATCCGCATCCTCGATTGATCTCTAAATGCCGGGATCGCGGCCAAATTGAAAGTGCCGAAACAAACTTGCGGCGTGATGTCGCAAAATAATCCTGTGATCTGCGAAACTATTTTCGACGGAATGTTCGGTATCGCACGTTTGAACCAGTACCAAGCGGCCAAAAGGGTCGTTTCAGACAACCAAACGTGGAGTATCACTATGACACATCGAGCAAATATCAAAATGGCGGCGTTGACGGCACTGATCGCTTTGGGCGCTGGCGCAGCATCAGCCAAATCAGGTGACCAAGGGCAGGCGTTCAAAAACATCGACAGCAACGCAGACGGCCAAATCACCCAAGACGAGATGAAAGCCCATGCGGCGGCACGCTTTGCCAAGGTCGATACAGATGGCGATGGGTTTCTAACACAGGCGGAAATGCAGGCTGCACGCGCTGAGCGTGGCGGTAAGCGCGCTGAACGGATGATCAAGCGTTTTGACAAGGACGGCAACGGCGCGTTGGACGCTGCGGAATTGGAAGCGGCCCAAAACGGCCGTGGCGGCAAGCGGGCAGGCCGGATGATGGGCCGCATGGATGCCAACAACGACGGCAAACTGTCGATGGCCGAGATGACCGCCAAACGTGATCCTGCCAAGATTTTCGAACGGTTGGATACCGACGGCAATGGCACGCTGAGTGCAGAAGAGTTTGCAAAAGGCAAGCGTGGCCGTGGCAAGCCTGCGTCTGAATAACACGGACATCGGGCGCGCTTGTGTTGCGCGCCCGGTTTCTCTAGCCAGAAGTGTGATGGACGTTATTCAATCTGACACCGACGATGATGCAGCGCTGCTTGAGCGATACGCGCAGGGCGATCCTGCTGCGGCGCGGCTGCTTTCTACGCGGTTAACCCCGCGCGTTTTCGGGCATGCGATGCGGGTGCTTGGTGACAGTGCCGAGGCCGAAGATGTCACGCAAGACGCGTTGTTGCGGTTGTGGAAAATCGCACCGGAGTGGCGCACTGGAGAGGCAAAGGTGACAACCTGGCTTTACCGTGTGGTGGCGAACTTATGTACCGATAGATTGCGCAAACGTGTGCAGGTACCGTTTGAAGAAGTGGCAGAACCTGTTGATCCTTCGTTGTCAGCCGAAGATAGGTTGCAAAACGCTGCGCGTATGGATGCGTTGCAACTGGCCTTGAACACTTTGCCAGACAGGCAGCGTCAGGCGGTTGTGCTTCGCCACATTGACTGTCTGGCCAATCCAGAGATTGCTGCCATTCTTGAGGTTGGCATCGAAGCCGTGGAAAGCCTGACAGCACGGGGAAAACGCGCACTTACGGCTGCATTGGCCGGACAACGGGATGCATTGGGGTACGAAGATGAAAAAACCGGATAAGAGTATGGATGATCTGGCACTGGAAAACCTGTTTGAACAGGCGCGCGCCACACCGCCACAGGCGCCGGATGCGTTGATGACGCGTGTGATGGCGGATGCGCAAGCGCTGCAACCGCGTGGTAAAACGGCAGGCTGGCGCGGATGGCTGATGGCCATCGGCGGCTTGCCGGCGTTAAGCGGACTGGTCACGGCAACCTGCGTGGGGTTCTGGATCGGTGTTATGCCGCCTGATGGTTTGCCTGATCTGGCGGGATTGGTATTGACCGGGCAAGACAGCGCCGAGTTGGAAACCGACACCGACCTGACCGGTCTGGGGTGGGATATCGAGGAAGGAAATGCCGATGGCTGATCACACACCAAAGCGCCGCAGGGTGAACCTGCGCTGGGTGCTGGCGGCGTCATTAGGACTCAACCTATTGTTTGTGGGCGTTTTTGTGGGTGCTGCATATCGCCAGGCTGGCGGCCCGGGGTCGCATGGTGACGGCGCGCAGATGACCCGAGGCTATGCCACGCCCTATGTTCAAGCTTTGCCGCGCGAAACGCGCCGTGCGTTGCATCAGACGCTGCGCAATGGCGATCAAGCGGGTGCCCGACTGTCAAGAAAAGCACGTCGCGCGCTGTATGCGCAAATGATCGCGACATTACGGGCGACGCCGTTCGACCCCACCGCCGCAACAGATGTGCTAAGTGCGCAACGTGACGCTGTTTTAGGAGTACAATCCTTAGCGCAATCCATGTGGCTCAAAGAAGTGACCGATATGACCCCTGATGAACGTGCCGCTTATGCTGATAAATTGGAAAAGATACTCAAACGTGGTCCGCGTCGCCCGGACCGTCGCAAAAAGCGTGAAGAGTAACGGCGCTAACCATTTGTTCATCTTTGTTCCCCTCGGGGAACCGTTGTTGTGCTGTTGCTCTGCGCTGCACGCCGGGGTAGGCACACGCAGCTTTAGCTGAAGGGTGCTGTCATGACGTCACAGGATAACCAAGAAGTGCTCGCCGTTGTTCAGGCGTCCGCTGGTAGGCGTTTTTTGGGTCTCGCCTCGCTCACTGGGTTGGGGTTGATGTTGCTCTACATCGCATTTGCGCGATCACCCGATCTGGTTTGGCAGTTGTTCTTGATCGTGGTCGCGGCAGCGGCCCTGTGGTGCGCGGATGCCATGCGACGCGGCACTGCGAGTTCCGTTGAGTTGACCCAGAACGAATTGCGCGATGCGGATGGCTCGTTGATTGCGCGCGTAGCGGATATCCAAAGCATGGACCGTGGGTTTTTCGCGTTTAAGCCGTCAAATGGATTTCTGATCAAGACCAAGACACCCGACACGCGGGTCTGGCGGCCCGGTCTGTGGTGGAGGGTAGGGCGGCGGATCGGTATCGGTGGCATGACACCGGGCCACCAAACCAAATTCATGTCTGAAATACTCGCCGCTATGATGGCAGAACGCGACCCGCAGGATTAACTGCGGATCGCGTCAGGTTTTCTTATCTCGTCAAGATCAGTTGCAGGTTTCCCAGCATACCCGAGGGGCATAACGCGGTCGGGTAAAGACAAAGTTGCGGATCTCGCGCTCTTCCAACCCGGTGTTAAACGGCGGGTCGTAATCGGCCCATGTTTCAACCAGAACAAGACGCTCATTGTCTGGTAGCACAGGTAACTTTTCGTGCCAGTTTTTGACGTCGGCATTGGTCAGTTCGGCCACGGACCCGCGCTTCTGAGACCAATCTCTGCGGTATTCGTCCTGTCCGGCATCATAATAGATAGATGAAACACGAATCGACGTCTGGTCTTGCGACCGCGACAGATACTCAAAAAGATCCTGCGCACCTTCCAGATAGGCACCATCAATCGGCACGGTTTCGCGGGATATCGCGTCACCAATCGTATAGGCGGCCTTTTGGTTGATGCTATACATGCGGAAGGCATCAAAGATCGAGAACATCGACAGATACGTCCAGAACAGCAGGGGCATCACGATCACGGCTTCGATGGCGATTGACCCGTCCTCGCGGCGCAGGAAATCGCAGCGCAGAACGGATCTAAGCGTTGATTTAATTTGTGTCATCAACATCAGTTCGGCTCCTGTACAAATGCGGCAGTTGAGACCATCTTCGCATAGCCTGACAGATCACTGTTTTGGGCCATTTCATACCCCAGACCTGTGCTTGGAAACACCGGGCGGAATACATAGCAAGCGCGCAAGATCATCAGCTGATGTTCACGGCCCAGATCAAATCCACGCGGATCGGTCACAGGTTGAGATACGTCGATGCAATCGGCACCTTGCTCAAAGGCTGCAAACTGGCGCGGATCTAACGGTGTCATCTCAAGACGCAGAGTGTTGTCGCAATCTTCGAGAAATCCAGCGTTATCGCAGATCATGTCTTTCAGCTGGCTATGGCTCATGTCCGTGTTGGTGTTCAAACGAACAAAACGCACAGTGATATCAAGCCCGCGGTCCAGAAACATGTGGCGCACGGAGTAGATGCCCATTTCCACAGCCATCAAGAAGCAGCTAAAGATCAAGGGGACGAAGATCACAAATTCCATCATGATCGCCGCGCCGTTTTCATCCTTGCGAAAACGGCGCAACATTTTCCTGAGTGGCGTGATCATTGGGTCAACCTCAGCTGATTAATCTGACGCGCAATGGCTTCAAACGCTTCGGTGATCTCAATGCCTTCCACCCGGAAGAAGTGGCTGGGTGAGGAGGCGCAATCTTCCATAACGTTCGCACCATGATCTGTAACTTCAAAGCCAATGGACCAGATGACGATTCTCTCATCTTTTGCCGCTTCACAGATGTTGTGCAGCATATTGTCAGCCTGTCCTGGCGTGTACTTGGTATAGCGCCATTTCCAGTGATCGCTGGAACGTACATAACGGTTCAGATACCAGTAAAGCGGATAGTCGCTCCAGTGTCCGGCATGGCTGCCGTTAGCATAATAGCGGCTGTTAATACGGGTCGTCGGTACGTTTTCACCGTCTGTCATCAAGATGATGGTTTTCAGTGTATCGGTGTCACCATAATCCGCTGGACGCACTGCAAATACAGGATCGGTGCCGAGTGCCTGATTGATAGGGCGGAATGCCGGATCAAGCATGGCCACACCCCACTTCATACCCAGATGGATCGCAGTGTTGGCGCGTGGTTGAAACTGATTGATACGGGCCTTCAGCGAGGCGGCGTTCTGCGAAAAGGCTTCGATCTCTTCAAATTCCCGCTTCGGGCAACCGGGGTTGCTGATGTTGTTCCGCGTGCCTCTGTTCCGGTAATCATTGCCATTCCAGTTCGATCCAGCTTCAAAATGCTGCATGTGATCGTACTCTTGTGACAGGCTAATTCCTGGTGAATTAAAGTCGGCTTCTTCAAAATCCACACAATATGAATAGGGGTGCCGACGGGTGATGTTCAACTGGTCAAAAATATCCTCGCCTGCATTGACTTGCGCAGTATAAGGAACGACGGAAATTGAGATCAGATCTTCGTTTTCCGGTTTCAGAACCGTGTCGATGAACACGCCCGCAGCATCCTGCAAGTTGTCCATTTTGTTGTTGTGTCGCATAGACCCGGAAATATCCAGAACCATGGAAATCTCGACTTTGTTAATCTTTTCTTCAGCGGTTGAGGTCGCTGGAATGGTCAAAGTGTCGACGCCTAAGGATCCCATGAACTGGGTGTTCATGGTTGTGGTCGCATCTACTTTCACAGTGCGAAAGTTAAGACCGTCGGTCACAGTCACGTTGGAAACATAGTCGCCCATGCCTGACTTGGTGAAATAATCACGAACCACCGCCTCTGGATCAAGGGGTTGATCAAGATCGGCCGCCGCAAGTACCGCGCGGTCAGAGACAGCTTGCAGTCTTGTGCGTTCCATTTCGTTGCGCATCAGGTCGACACCAATACCGCCAACCGCGATCATGATCAGAATCATGAAACAGGCGAAAATCGTCATTACCCCGTCATCGTTTTTCACAAAACGGCGGTAGGCCACAGTGGCGGTGCTTGATTTGAGATCAGCACGGGTGCGGAAATCGCAGACATTATGTTTCATCATATTAACCTTTCATGCCCATGGCCCCAGCGGGCCAGACAGCCTTATTCGTCGGACTAAACCTTGATGATCTTGTGATGGGTAAACGTGGCTTAAATAGGGCGAATTAGGGGCAAAATCGCTGATTATAAGGGCTTTTTGGGCGTTAATGATTTGTTAAACGGAGGTTTGTTCCTGTATCGGAAACGGTCGCGCCTAATTTCGACAAATCTTTGTAAGTTGCACGAAAAGCAAACATCGGCGATTAATAAAGTCGCACCTTTTGAACTTGGCCTTTAGGGTAAGGGCATGATGATACGCCAATGGGTGAGTCGCAAACCGTGCCGGTGCGCCCAGAGGCACAGCAGGAGAGACTGATGAATCCCACCAACGAACCGAGTTTTCGTGAAAGTGTAGACATGATGTTCAACCGCGCCGTGGCGCTGATGGACCTGCCACCGGGGTTGGAGGAAAAGATCAGGGTTTGTAACGCCACCTACACCGTTCGCTTCGGTGTGCGTCTGCGCGGCAAAATACAAACGTTCACCGGTTACAGGTCAGTGCATTCTGAACATATGGAACCGGTTAAGGGTGGTATCCGCTATGCGTTGGGCGTCAATCAGGACGAGGTTGAGGCGCTTGCGGCGCTGATGACCTACAAGTGTTCGCTGGTTGAGGCCCCCTTTGGCGGGTCCAAAGGCGGGTTGTGCATCGACCCGCGCGAATACAACGAACAGGAACTTGAACTGATCACCCGGCGCTTTGCCTATGAGTTGATCAAACGCGATCTGATCCACCCGGCCCAGAACGTGCCCGCCCCAGATATGGGCACCGGCGAACGCGAGATGGCGTGGATTGCGGATCAATATAAGCGCATGAACACCACGGAATTGAACGGCAACGCCTGTGTCACGGGTAAACCGATCAACGCGGGCGGTATTCAGGGCCGGACCGAAGCAACCGGCCGCGGCGTTCAATATGCGCTGCACGCATTTTTCCGCGATGCGGAAGGCCTGAAAAAAGCCAAGATGAAAGGCACGCTGAAAGGCAAACGTGTTGTTGTTCAAGGTCTCGGTAACGTGGGTTACCACGCAGCAAAATTCCTGAGCGAAGAGGACGGGTGCCTTGTTACTGCGATTATCGAGCGGGATGGCGCGCTGCATAATGAAGAGGGCCTTGATGTTGAGGCGGTATATCAGTGGATTGCCAAACACGGCACGATCACTGGCTATCCTGACAGCCATTTTGAAACTGATGGTGCCAAACTGCTTGAGGCGGATTGTGATATCCTTATCCCTGCCGCCCTTGAAGGTGTGATCAACATGAGCAATGCCAAGCGTGTGCAGGCACCTTTGATCATCGAGGCCGCGAACGGCCCGGTCACGGCCGGCGCGGATGAAATTCTACGCAAGAAAGGCACAGTGATCATTCCCGACATGTATGCCAACGCGGGTGGTGTGACGGTGTCCTATTTCGAATGGGTCAAGAACCTGAGCCACATCCGCTTTGGCCGCATGCAGCGCCGTCAGGAAGAGGCACGGCATCAGTTGGTCATCGACGAATTGGAGCGCTTGGACCGCTATCTGGGCGATGCCTGGTCTATGACGCCTCAGTTTAAGGAAAAATACCTGCGGGGTGCTGGCGAACTGGAGCTGGTCCGCTCGGGGCTCGATGACACGATGTCGACGGCCTATCTGTCGATGGCGAATGTCTGGCACAGCCGCGATGATGTTGATGACTTGCGCACCGCAGCCTATCTGGTTTCGATTGAAAAGGTTGCCGCAAGTTACCGTGCCAAGGGGCTATAAAGATGGTTATAACAATGAGCAGGGCGGTTCTGGCGGCCCTGTTCCTTTGCATTTCGGCGCCGCTCATCGCTGAACAGGCTGACTATGGTGAGGTGGCTCTGACTGGGCTTGCCCGCGAAAGCTGGCCCTACAATCAACATGTTGACGAACATTACGTCATGGTTTGCAATGTGAATGGCGCAGATGGTTTCTTGAGCATCCGAACGGGCCCAGATGCCTCCTATCCACAGGCGCGCGCCTTCAAACGGTTGGTGACTGTTGTGGTTGATATCACGCAACGACAGGGGCGTTGGGTCAGGGTTGTGGATGCCTTTCGCGAAGTGACCGAAGACGGCTACTGGCAGGACCTCAAGCAATTGCCGGTGCAGGGGTGGGCGCATGACGGATATTTGTGCGACTTCATCCATTGAAGTGCACTTAGTTTGAATAGACGCCCGTTCTTGGGCGGACAGAGCAGATCAGGCGATCTATGATTGTGGCATGATGTTTGATTTGCCTGATGATGATACTCTTTATGCCGCGCTCTTGGCCCGCGACCCAGCTTATGACGGGCGCGCGTATGTTGGAGTGACTTCAACCGGGGTGTTTTGTCGTCTTACTTGTCCGGCGCGCAAGCCAAAGCGCGAGAATTGTCAGTTCTTTGATCAGATAGGTGCCTGTATTGAGGCCGGATATCGTGCATGCAAGCGGTGTCACCCCATGGCACCCGCCGCAGAACATGATCCGGCCATTGCTAAGTTGCTCAGCGCGTTGGGTGATCATCCGGCCCGGCGCTGGGGCGAGGCGGATATCGTGCAGTTAGGTCTCGATCCGTCAACGGTCCGCCGCGCGTTCAAACGCCATTTTGGCATGACATTCTTGGAAATGGCCCGCTTGTCACGGCTGCGCACCGGGGCAGAAGCCTTGCCAACTGGCGGGCGGGTAATCGATGCACAGCTAGAGGCCGGATACGACAGCCCCGCCGCCTTTCGCAGCGCCTTTGCGCGTTGGCTGGGCCTGCCGCCGGGGCGCTTTGCAAAT
Source organism: Sulfitobacter sp. (assembly GCA_051252035.1). Lineage (GTDB taxonomy): Bacteria > Pseudomonadota > Alphaproteobacteria > Rhodobacterales > Rhodobacteraceae > Sulfitobacter. The sequence goes on along the minus strand of JBPOFE010000005.1, from coordinate 7,667 downwards.
GACGCGCTTTTGCGGGCCGATTGGATTGACACGAAACTCGGCGTGATGATCGCGGTCAGTGACGCCCATGCGCTGCATTTGCTGGAATTCACCGAACGCAAAGCGCTGCCCGCAGAATTGAAGCGGCTCTACGCCCATGCGAAAGGCAGTCTTGGCTTTGGTCGCTTTGCCGCCACAGATCAGATTGAGGCCGAGATGGATGCGTTTCTGGATCTGCGTCGTGATCGGTTTGACACACCATTGGCGCCGCTCGGCACGCCGTTCACTAAACAGGTTTGGCGCGCGTTGCGTGATATCCCGGCTGGCCAAACCCGCAGCTATTCAGACGTCGCTCGCGCGATGGGTAGACCTGATGCCACCCGTGCCGTGGCGCGTGCAAACGGGGCCAATCCAATCGCGGTCGTCATCCCGTGCCACCGGGTTTTGGCCGCGGATGGCGCGCTGACCGGATATGGCGGCGGGTTATGGCGCAAACAGGCGTTGATAGAATTGGAACGCGGGTTTGCCGCACGAGACAAAGGAAAAGACATATGAGTGCTCAGCAACAAAAGGCGCAAGATTTTGCAGCACTACATGTGAAAGGCAAACCTTTGGTGCTTTACAATATCTGGGATGCTGGATCCGCCAAAGCAGTGGCCGATGCGGGCGCAGCTGCCATCGCAACCGGTTCATGGTCTGTGGCGGCGGCACAAGGATATAGTGACGGACAGGCTTTGCCATTGGCAGACCTGCTGAGAACCGCGCGCCAGATTGTGGATGCGGTCGACGTTCCGGTGAGTGTCGATTTCGAAGGCGGATACGGCGTGACCCCACAAGAAGTCTCAGAAAACCTGCGCCGTTTGCTGGAAACCGGGATTGTCGGGATCAATTTCGAAGATCGGGTTGTGGGTGGGGATGGTCTGCATGACGCAGACGATCAAGCACGCCGTATTGCGGCGTTAAGGGCAGCGGCTGAAGCGGATGGTGTCCCGCTTTTCATCAACGCACGCACGGATGTGTTTTTCCAAAAAGACAGTGCACCGCATGACACCCGCATGAAAGACGCTCTGACGCGGGCAGCACTTTATGCGGACGCAGGCGCGGATGGGATTTTTGTACCGGGTTTGGGTGACACTGGTTTGATTGCTGAGTTTTGCATGGCGCAATCTCTGCCTGTAAATGTCATGCGGTTGGATAACACCCCGGAAATTACGACGCTGGTAAATAGCGGTGTGGCCCGGGTCAGCCACGGACCGGGCCCCTATATCGCGGCGATGGATGCGTTCATCAAAGTGGTTCAAACCGTCTAGCTTGGATCGGGCATGGCGTCAGAAATTTCATTATAGATTGCTGCGCAAATGTCATCCATTTCAATGGCAAAGAAATTTTTAGCCGCTTTGAGATTGGGGTGGTACGGATCTTTAACACGGCCCGCCTTGTTCAGCCTGAAATAGTGTTTGTTGCCTTGGTTGGCTTTTACCGTTTCAGGTGTTGCACCTTCGATAAAGCTACAGGCGGCACCGGTTTTCTCAAAGGCAAGTTTGATATTTGCCTGCGCCTTAAGTCGCAAATCCGTCACTTTCTTGGAATAGGACGGTGCAGTAGTCATAAATATACAAGGTGTGTTTGGTGGCAATTGCGCGGTCATTTGGGTCACATCTTCGATTGCTTTGTCGAGACTGTTTGCCCACCGCCGCGCTGAATTGCCCAGAAAGGACAACAATAACAGGCGTGGCTTATAATAGTTTGGTGCGAACATCGCCTCGAAGGCGGACTTGCCCTTTTCACAAAACTGATATGGCTCGCCTTTGCCAATCTGGGCGTATTTGTTTCCCGTCATGTTGATGAAGCCATAGGTGCCAGCGTTGACTTTCCATTTGGGGTCTACATCACAAATGGCACCCTTGGCGCGGCCCATTTTTGCTGTCCAAGAATGAAGAGAGGTTGATCGCACCCCGATCACCGCGACGTTCATACTCCCGAGATGTGCCAGATCGGCCTGCTGTTTGGCGGTCGGGGGGCAATGCGCTTTGATGTTTTCAAAGAACTCTAGAAAGACTGGTCCTGAGCCAAAGGGGATTTGGCTGTCACCCAAAATAACAATGTCCGGAGAGACAAAACCGTCTGCGCGAACCCTAGGCGCACAGACCATAAGGCAAGCCGCAACAGCACCGAAGATCAAAGGCGCATACCATTTGGGATGTTTGGTTTTGAATGACATGGATATCCTAAGCTCAACCTCAAATGCAGGTTGCCGCGCTATGCCCACCAGGACAAGCAACGAAGTAGTGAATTCAATTGAGTCGCTAACGGAATAATCGGCGACGTTAATTGCTGAAAAGTCCAAGTCAGATATTGCTAGTTGTTGCAGGACTTGTTTGAATGTTCAGGTCTGCAGATGAGGGGATGATCATGCGGTTTTCGGGTTTACGCGTATTGCGCGAAGGGTTGACCGGCAACAGGGGCTGGGCACCGCATTGGCGTGATCCGGAACCCAAAGCTGAATATGACGCGATCATCATTGGCGGTGGTGGGCATGGGCTAAGCACGGCGTATTATCTGGCCAAAGAACATGGGATGACAAATATTGCCGTGCTCGAAAAGGGCTATCTTGGCGGCGGCAACATCGGGCGCAACACCACGATTGTGCGGGCAAACTATGGTATGCCCGGCAACTCTGAATTCTATTCTCACTCGCTGAAACTCTGGGAAGGGTTGGAGCAGGACCTGAACTACAACGTGATGCATTCACAGCGTGGCATCATCAATCTGTTTCACTCCGACGGTCAGCGCGATGCCTTCGCGCGGCGCGGCAATACGATGATCAACCAAGGGGATGACGCGGAACTGCTGGACCGCGAAGGTGTGCGAAAACTGTTGCCCTATCTGGATTTCGACAACATCCGGTTTCCCGTCTACGGCGGTCTGCTACACCGTCGCGGTGGCACGGCGCGGCACGATGCAGTGGCGTGGGGTTATGCGCGCGGGGCCGATCAGCGCGGTGTTGACCTAATCCAACAATGCGAAGTCACCGGGATTGATATTGAAAATGGCGTCGTCAAGGGCGTGCAAACCACACGCGGCCCGATCAAGGCTAAGAAAGTTGGCATCGTGGTGGCGGGGCGTTCGGGCCAAGTGGCCGCGATGGCGGGGATGCGCTTGCCGATAGAAAGCCATATCTTGCAGGCCTTTGTGACCGAGGGGCTAAAACCGGTGATTGACCATGTCGTCAGCTTTGGCATGGGGCATTTCTATATCAGCCAATCGGACAAGGGCGGTTTGGTCTTTGGCGGCGATCTGGATTTCTATGCTTCCTACGCGCAGCGCGGCAATATGCCGATGATGGAACATGTGATGGAGGCGGGCATGACTTTGATGCCGATGATCGGCAAGGCCAAGGTGCTGCGGTCATGGGGGGGGATCATGGATATGACGCCCGATGGCAGCCCGATCATCGACAAGACAGATACGCAGGGTTTGTTCATCAATTGCGGCTGGTGTTACGGCGGCTTCAAGGCGGTGCCGGGGTCAGGGTTCGGTTTTGCCCATTTGATGGCCACGGGCAATCATCATGAACCCGCAGCAAAGTTCCGACTGGATCGTTTCCGCACCGGGCATGGCTTGATGGACGAGGAGGCAACAGGTGCGCAGCATAATCTTCACTAGCTTTCTAGCGCTGCTGGCCTTGCCTGTGGCGGCCGCCGAGCCGGAGGGATGTTTCGCGCGAACCTATAGCGACGCGCATTTGGCCAAACATCCCGCGCAGGTGGTTCGGGAAATTTCAATGTCCTTTGGTGATTTCGCAGGCGATGACGTGCCTTGGGTCGATGTGGAAGCTGAAATCGCTGATCAGGGCCATGCACGTGGCACCGGGCAGGGCGGCAATACCTATGGCCAGATCGCGCGTTGCACCGATGGCGGCAACAGCAAGACAGGCTGGACCTGTTCCGTTGAATGTGACGGCGGCACGATGCGGATTGATCGGCTGGATGCAACGTCAATGTTGGTCAGTCTGGAGTATTTCATCATGAACACCGGCGACGATTGTGGGGGCGAGGTCGATCTGGCCGAAGTGCCGGGGCAATCTGTAAGCTACAAATTAGAGCGGCAGCCGGATGCGGCCTGCGCCGGGCGGTGGTGAGCGTGGCCGATGTTGTATTTGCATATTTTAGGAACAATGAAACCGGGTGCGCGCGCCTTGTTGGGGATGTGACATGAGAATTGACTGTCCAATCTGTGGAAGCCGGGACCGCCGGGAATATTACTATCAGGGCGAAGCCGTTGCGCTGGATCGCCCGGGCCCGGATGCCGGGGATGAGGCATGGGAAAATTATGTGCATCTGCGCGAGAATCCAACAGGTGAACGCCGCGATCTGTGGCATCACGATGGTGGCTGTGGTGCATGGGTTGTGGTGACACGTAACACCACGACACATGAAATCTTTAAGGTGGAATTGGCAGCTGATGTAAAACGTGGCCAGATGAAAAAAGGTGCAAAATGAGGGTTGCAGGCAAAGGACTGATCGACCGCAGCAAACCGGTTTCATTTAGCTTTGATGGCCACAAGTTTGATGGCTTTCAGGGCGATACGGTGGCTTCGGCCCTGTTGGCGAATGAAGTACGCCTGATGGGGCGGTCGTTTAAATATCACCGCCCACGTGGCGCGTTGACAGCGGGCAGCGAAGAACCCAATGCACTGATCACCACGGGAAATGGGGCGCAGCGGGAACCCAATGTGCGGGCCACGGTGCAGGAAATTTACGATGGGCTCGTGACCCGCAGCCAGAACGCCTGGCCGAGCCTGGGCTTTGATGTGATGGCGATCAATGATCTGGCGGCCCCGTTTCTGGGGGCTGGATTTTATTACAAGACCTTCATGTGGCCGAAGAAGTTTTGGGAAGCGGTCTATGAGCCGATCATTCGCAAGGCGGCGGGTCTGGGTGGCCTAAGTGGTGATAACAACCCCGACACTTATGAAAGGGCCTATGCGTTCTGTGATCTGCTGGTAATTGGCGCTGGCCCCACTGGCTTGATGGCGGCGTTGACGGCGGCACGCGCGGGCGCAGATGTGATCTTGGCCGACGAAGACGCCATGATGGGCGGTCGGCTGAACGCAGAAACCGGTGAGATTGACGGCACGTCGGGCCATGTTTGGGCCGCAAACTTGGTTGCTGAGTTGGCAGGCATGGACAATGTCCGCCTCATGACACGCACCACGGTTTCGGGCGTTTATGACGGCGGCATGTATGGCGCGCTTGAGCGGGTGGGTCAGCACAATGGCGTGCGCGGGGATACGCCACTTGAGACGTTCTGGCGGATATCGGCCAAACACTCCGTGTTGGCCGCAGGTGCAATTGAACGCCCGGTGGCGTTTCAGAACAACGACCGTCCGGGGGTCATGACGGCCTCTGCGGTGCGGTCCTATCTGAATAGGTGGGGGGTCAGCCCCGGAAAGCATGTGACAGTGTTTGGCAACAACGACGATGCCCATCAAACTGCGCGCGATATGCATGCAGCGGGTGTGAACGTGGCCGCGCTGATCGACAGCCGCCATGACGCAGTGATCGAGGATGTGGATTTCCCGGTCTATAAAGGCGCGCAGGTTTGTAATTCTGGCGGGCGTAAAGAACTGGAGAGCATCACCATTCGTACAGCCAGCGGTGAACAGGCGATCCAGACCGATTGTCTGGGTGTTTCGGGGGGCTGGAACCCCACGGTGCATCTGACTTGTCACCTGAACGCACGGCCGACGTGGCGACCCGAGATACAGGCGTTTGTGCCGACAGAAGGCGCGGTGCCGAATATGGCCGTGGCTGGTGCGTGCAACGGTGTGTTTTCAACGCATGGGTGTCTGACCGCTGGGATTGAAGCGGCAAGGGCAGCTTTGTCTGCGCTGGGCAAGAAGGCTAAGACCATGGACGTGCCGAAAGCCGAAGATGCGCCATACAACATGTCGCCGCTTTGGGCGGTTGCGGGCAAGGGCCGCGCATGGCTTGATTTTCAGAACGACGTATCGGTCAAGGATGTGAAACAGGCGGCGGTTGAGAATTTCAAATCTGTCGAACATATGAAACGCTATACCACCCAAGGCATGGCCACCGATCAGGGCAAAAACTCGAACGTGGGTGCCTTGGCGGTATTGGCCGATGCCACCGGGCGTGGGATACCGGAGACCGGGACCACAACGTTCCGCCCACCGTATTCACCTGTTGCGATTGCCGCGATGGGCGCGGGCGCGCAGGGCACGGGCTTTGCGCCGCAGCGGTTTACCACAAGCCACAAGGCGACGGTCAAGGCTGGCGCGCCAATGATTGAAGCGGGCCTTTGGTATCGCCCAAGTTATTTTCCGCGCAGCGGTGAAACCACATGGCGGCAGTCGTGTGACCGCGAGGTTGGATATGTGCGCAATGCGGTCGGCGTCTGTGATGTGTCGACGCTGGGCAAAATCGACATTCAGGGGCCGGATGCTGCAAAGCTGTTGGATTTTGTCTATACCAACATGTTTTCGACCCTCAAAGTTGGCCGCGTGCGCTATGGCCTGATGCTGCGCGAAGACGGGCATGTGATGGATGATGGTACCTGCGCACGGTTGGGCGAGACCCATTATGTGATGACCACAACCACCGCGGCCGCCGGCAACGTGATGCGGCATCTGGAGTTTGTGACCCAGTGTTTGCACCCCGAATGGCAGGTGGCGTTTGCATCGGTCACGGAGCAGTGGGCGCAATTCGCGGTGGCTGGGCCAAAGTCGCGCGAGCTGCTGAATGGCGTGTTGGATAAACCGATTGATAACGAAAGCTGGCCGTTCATGGCCTGTGGTGATGCTTCGGTGATGGGCGTTGCGGGTCGGTTGTTCCGTATCTCGTTCTCGGGCGAGCATGCCTATGAAGTGGCGGTGCCCGCACGTTATGGGGCCAGCCTGTTTGACGCTTTGGTCAAGCGCGCCGAAGACATGGGCGGCGGCGCCTATGGGATGGAGGCGCTGAACGTGCTGCGTATTGAAAAGGGCCATATCACCCATGCTGAAATCCATGGGCGCACGACGGCGTTTGATGTGGGCATGGGCCGGATGGTGTCGGCCAAGAAGGATTGCATCGGCAAGACCATGTCAGAACGACCCGGTCTGATGGATGAGGGTCGCGAGCAATTGGTGGGGTTCAAACCCGTAGGTGCGGTGAAAAAGCTAACGGCGGGGGCGCATTTGTTTAACAAAGATGCCGAAGCGGTGCGGGTGAATGATCAGGGGTATATCACTTCGGTCGCGTTTTCGCCGGATGTCGGCACCTATATCGGTCTGGGATTCATTCAGCGCGGGCCGGAACGGCACGGCGAGGTGATGCGCATGGTGGATCATCTGCGCGGACTTGAGGCCGAGGTTGAGGTTTGCTCGCCCGTGTTTGTCGATCAAGACGGAGGACGTGTTCGTGGGTGAATTGAAAGCCATCACAGCCTGCGAGGGGTTGTTGCCGCTGACCATTGGGGCCGCAACGCTTGAAGAAGTGGATGCCGGGCGAATGACATCTTTGTCAGCATTCAGTGACGCAGCAGATCTGTCCGCCGCGTTGGAAAAGGCGCATGGGATGGCCCTGCCAAAGCCAAACCGTGCCACAGGCAAGGAAGGCGCGCGTTGCATCTGGTTCGGGCGCGGCGAGGTTTTGCTGATGGGGCCGGAGCCGGACAAGAGCCTT
>JBPOFE010000049.1:0-20304 GCA_051252035.1 Sulfitobacter sp. | reverse complement strand
CGTCGTTCGCGCATCCGCACCTATCTGCGTAAAGTCGAAGAAGCCATCGAATCTGGTGACAAAGATGCATCAGTTGCAGCGCTGAAAGCGGCCCAGCCCGAGCTGATGCGCGGCGTGACCAAAGGTGTCTTCCACAAAAATACAGCATCGCGCAAAATGTCGCGTCTGGCCGCACGGGTCAAAGCGCTGGCTTAAACGCCTGGCAGGTTCGGTAACGAATCGGCTAATCAATTGATTAGAAAGGCGTCGCACAGCGGCGCCTTTTTTGCATGGCGCTGAGTCTCAAAAATGATCGGACAGATTCTTTTCATCTAAACACCGAGTCAAGTTTGAAGATGTGTTGAAGCGAACCCAAACAACTTGCTAACAAGGTGATGCGATTCACGTCGCATGGGGGACAGGCTTCATTGTCAGACAGACGCGAAAGCGCTCTATGTGTGATTTTGAGGGCATTAAGATGGATTTGCTAGGGTCTATCTTTTAGTCTGCAGATGCTGCTGCCAGCACATTTGCCCTGTTGCATATTAAGACGCGGACGACCTTGTACGGCAGATTTATCAACTCCTATTTTGGGGTGCTAAATGCCGATGGGGTCATTCTGTAAAAAGTCCGAAGGACAAAGTGGCCGGAACCTGTTGGGACCGGGCGGTCGATCTTTGTCTAAAGGATAGTTGTTTGACTGTGTGCCGGAGTGTCTGCCGGATGCACCAAAAAAGAAGCGGGACGAGGGATATTATGACGCACGACCAATGGGGCGAGATCAGGCAGCGGTTGCTAAAGACTGTCGGGCAAAACAACTACACCACTTGGATCGAACCGCTTATACCGGGCAATGTGGCGGATGGCATCGCCACACTGCATGTCCCCACAAATTTCTTTGGTAACTACGTCAGCCAGAATTTTTCTGATCTGATCTTGCATGAGGTGCGCAACGAAGGCGTTGATGTCTCCCGCCTGAGTTTTGTTTTGTCTCCACAGATGATGAAATCCGAAGATAAACCTGCAGCCCGCCGCACCACCGCAGTTCAAAAGCCATCCAGTTCAAGCGCATTGAACACGGCACCTCTGGACCCACGTTTCAGCTTTGACAATTTTGTTGTGGGCAAGCCCAACGAATTGGCCCATGCCGCAGCACGCCGTGTCGCCGAAGGCGGCCCGGTCACGTTTAACCCACTGTTCCTCTATGGTGGTGTCGGCCTTGGTAAAACCCACTTGATGCACGCCATCGCGCAAGAGCTAAAGTTGCGCAAACCCGAAATGAACGTGCTGTACCTCTCCGCCGAACAATTCATGTACCGCTTTGTGCAAGCTCTGCGCGACCGTAAGATGATGGATTTCAAAGAAATTTTCCGCTCGGTTGATGTTCTGATGGTGGATGACGTTCAGTTCATCGCTGGCAAGGACAGCACTCAAGAGGAGTTCTTTCACACCTTCAATGCGTTGGTCGATCAACACAAACAGATCATCATCTCCGCAGATCGCGCGCCGGGCGAGATCAAGGACTTGGAAGATCGCGTTAAATCCCGTCTGCAATGTGGTCTGGTTGTTGACCTACATCCCACCGATTACGAACTGCGCCTTGGCATCTTGCAAAGCAAAGTCGAGGTGCAGCGCAAGACATATCCGGGTCTTGAAGTTGACGATGGCGTGCTGGAATTTCTGGCCCACCGCATCACCTCAAACGTGCGCGTGCTTGAGGGCGCTTTGACTCGTCTGTTCGCCTTTGCGTCACTTGTAGGTCGTGAGATCAATATGGAGCTCACTCAGGATTGTCTGGCCGACGTGCTGCGTGCGTCTGAACGGAAAATCTCGGTTGAGGAAATTCAGCGCAAAGTCAGTGACCATTACAACATTCGCCTGTCTGACATGATCGGCCCCAAACGCCTGCGCAGTTATGCGCGACCGCGTCAGGTGGCGATGTATCTGTGCAAACAAATGACCTCTCGGTCCCTGCCCGAGATTGGCCGTCGTTTTGGCGGGCGTGATCACACCACGGTCATGCACGGCGTCAAGCGCATCGAAGAGCTCAAGCAGTCTGACGGCCAGATCGCCGAAGATTTGGAGCTACTGCGCCGCGCGTTGGAATCTTAAGCGCATTTAGCCGCCATCTTTGCGACAAAACGAGGGGTGCTTACGCGCCCCTCTTGCATTCGCATCAACAAAGTCACAAAAGTCTTGTGAAAGTGGGGGAACCGGGTAGTTTGCCTGTCCCGGATGTCCTGAGGGAGAACGCACATGAAATTCAGCATCGAACGCGCCGCACTGCTCAAAGCGGTCAGCCAAGCGCAATCCGTTGTCGAACGCCGCAACACCATTCCGATCCTTGCCAACGTGCTGATCGAGGCCGAAGGTAGCGATGTGTCGTTTCGCGCAACCGATCTGGACATCGAAGTCGTGGATAAAGCAGCCGCTCAGGTTGAACGTGCCGGTGCGACAACCGTTTCCGCCACAATGCTACACGAAATTGTGCGTAAGTTGCCAGATGGCGCATTGATCAACCTGACAGCAGACAGCGCCGCAGGGCGTTTAACGGTTGAGGCAGGGCGGTCAAACTTCTCGCTCGCCACTCTGCCACGCGAAGATTTTCCGGTGATGGCATCCTCTGAATATGCCTCGAACTTTTCGGCACCCGCACCCGTGCTGCGCCGCTTGTTTGATAAATCCAAATTCGCCATCTCAACCGAAGAAACCCGATATTACCTGAACGGCGTTTACATGCACATCTCTGATGCTGAGGGCGGCAAGGTGCTGCGCTGTGTGGCCACCGATGGTCACCGTTTGGCCCGGATCGATGCGGATATGCCAGAAGGCGCCGCCGAAATGCCCGGCGTGATCGTTCCACGCAAGACGGTTGGTGAATTGCGCAAACTACTCGACGACGATGACATGAAAATCGCCGTGTCTGTGTCTGAAACCAAAATCCGCTTTGCGACACCCGAAATTACGCTCACATCCAAGGTCATCGACGGCACTTTCCCGGACTACACCCGTGTTATTCCGCAGGGCAACACACGTAAAATGGAAGTGGACGCAGCTGATTTTGCCAAAGCTGTCGATCGTGTTGCCACGGTAAGCTCTGAACGCTCACGCGCCGTGAAACTGCAACTGGACGAAGACCGCTTGGTCTTGTCCGTAAACGCGCCTGACAGCGGTGCAGCGGAAGAAGAATTGGCCGTGGCCTATGGCGACGAACGCTTGGAGATCGGCTTTAACGCGAAATATCTGTTGGAAATTGCCAGCCAGGTGGACCGTGAAAACGCAGTGTTTCTGTTCAACTCATCCGGTGATCCAACCTTGATGCGTGAAGGCAATGATACGTCGGCAGTTTATGTCGTCATGCCAATGCGTGTGTGAGGCGCGCGGAATTTTTAGAAAGTTCCTGTCGTTTTCTTTAAAAGAAAACGTCGCCGATGCCTGATCTATACCTGTCCCAGCTGACCTTATCGCATTTTCGCTCACACAAGCGTGCTGTGATCGACGTCGACGCACGCCCTGTTGCGATCCACGGACCCAATGGTGCGGGCAAAACCAACATCCTCGAAGCGATCTCCCTCCTCTCACCCGGCCGCGGCCTGCGCCGATCCAGCGCCGAAGACATGACCCGACGGCCAGAAGCATTGGGTTGGAAAATCACTGGTATCCTGCATTCCCTGCATCAAACCCATGAGATTGAGATTTGGTCAGAAGCCGGAGCCGCACGGCAGGTCCGCATAGATGGCAAAGCAGCCCCGCAAACCGCATTGGGCCGTATCACACGCGTGCTGTGGCTGATCCCGTCAATGGACCGCCTATGGATTGAGGGTGCTGATGGCAGGCGGCGGTTTCTGGACCGTATGACGCTCAGTTTCCTCCCAGATCACGCGGAACAATCACTTAGCTATGACAAGGCCATGCGTGAACGCAATCGGTTGCTCAAGGATATGGTGCGCGAACCGTCTTGGTATACCGCTTTAGAAAACCGGATGGCCGAAACTGGGGCAGCAATCCATGCAAATCGTCTACACGCCCTGCACGCAATTGCTGAGGCGCAGGCACAGGCGGAAACGGCCTTTCCTACCGCATCGCTAGAATTGATATGCGAGATGCCTACGCAAGCCGATGACCTGCGCGCAGCACTTGCTGACAACCGTGCGCGTGACCTTGCGGCCGGGCGCACATTGATCGGCCCGCATCGTGCTGATCTATACGGAGTCTTTGCCGCCAAGAATGTGCCTGCAAAAGACTGTTCTACTGGCGAGCAGAAAGCGTTGCTGGTCTCGCTGATCCTTGCAAACGCCCGCGCGTTGGCTGCTGATTTTGGAGCACCTCCAATATTACTTCTCGATGAAGTTGCGGCCCATTTAGACGCCAATCGCCGAGCCGCGCTCTATGATGAAATCACCGCACTGGGCGCGCAAGCATGGATGACCGGGACTGGGCTAGAGCTGTTTGCCGAGTTACAGACCCGTGCGCAAACTCTCGAAGTGACCGACACGGACGGTGCCTCAAGAATCATACAAATCGCGTAATTTAGCGGCGCTTCGCTACGTCACTTTCTACGCCTTATTCCACCACAAAATCTTGTGCCATTTGCGTGACAACCCCGTCTAAAAACACTATAAATTGGGCAAAAGAATAAGGTTTTTCCAAATGTCCGAGAATGAGCAGCAGCCCGAAGAATACGGCGCTAATTCTATCAAAGTTTTGAAGGGGTTAGAGGCAGTTCGCAAGCGCCCCGGCATGTATATCGGTGACACCGATGACGGGTCCGGTTTGCACCACATGGTGTATGAGGTCGTGGACAACGGCATTGATGAGGCTTTAGCCGGACATGCGGACGCCGTGACGGTCACAATCCACGAAGACAGCTCCGTTTCTGTCAGCGACAATGGCCGCGGAATCCCCGTTGGTATTCACGAGGAAGAAGGTGTTTCAGCTGCCGAAGTCATCATGACGCAGTTGCACGCAGGCGGTAAATTTGACAGCAATTCTTACAAGGTGTCGGGCGGCCTGCACGGTGTTGGTGTGTCTGTTGTGAACGCGCTTTCCGATTGGCTGGAACTGCGCATCTGGCGCGAGGGTAAGGAACATATCGCGCGGTTTGAGGGCGGCTTTACCGTCGACCACCTCAAAGTGCTTGGCGACACAGAGCGCACTGGCACCGAAGTCCGCTTCATGGCCTCAACCGAAACATTCTCGAACCTCGAATACAGCTTTGAAACCCTCGAAAAGCGCCTGCGCGAACTGGCATTTTTGAACTCCGGCGTGCGGATCATTCTCAATGATGAACGGCCTGCCGAACCACTTCAATCTGAACTCTTTTACGAGGGCGGCGTGAAGGAGTTTGTCAAATACCTTGACCGTCACAAATCATCCGTGATGCCAGAACCGATTTTCATCACTGGCGAAAAAGATGACATTGGCGTCGAAGTCGCGATGTGGTGGAACGACAGCTATCATGAAAACGTCCTGCCCTTCACCAACAACATCCCACAACGCGACGGTGGCACGCATATGGCAGGCTTTCGCGGCGCGCTGACCCGCACCATCAATAACTACGCACAGTCCAGCGGCATCGCGAAAAAGGAAAAGGTGTCGTTCACGGGTGACGACGCCCGCGAGGGGCTAACTTGTGTGTTGTCGGTCAAAGTACCGGACCCAAAATTCAGCAGCCAGACCAAGGATAAATTGGTCAGCTCCGAGGTACGGCCTGCGGTCGAAGGTTTGGTGAACGAAAAACTGGCTGAATGGTTTGAAGAAAACCCAAATGAAGCACGGATTGTTGTCGGCAAAATCATCGAGGCCGCCCATGCCCGCGAAGCTGCGCGCAAAGCGCGTGATCTGACCCGTCGTAAGACCGCGATGGATGTGAACTTTCTGGCGGGTAAACTCAAGGATTGTTCTGAAAAGGACCCGTCAAAAACCGAAGTCTTTCTCGTCGAGGGTGATAGCGCCGGGGGGTCGGCCCAAACAGGGCGCGACCGTCAAACACAGGCAATCCTGCCGCTGAAGGGCAAGATCCTGAACGTGGAACGCGCACGGTTTGACCGTATGCTTGGCAGCCAGGAGATTGGCAACCTTGTGATGGCGCTTGGCACCGGGATTGGGCGCGACGAATTTAACATCGACAAACTGCGTTATCATAAGATCGTCATCATGACAGACGCGGACGTGGACGGGGCGCATATCCGCACCCTTCTGTTGACGTTCTTCTACCGCCAGATGCCACAACTGATCGAAAACGGTCATCTCTATATCGCGCAGCCACCGCTTTACAAGGTGTCGCGTGGCAAGTCCGAAGTCTATCTCAAAGACCAAGCAGCGATGGAAGAATACCTAATCCAGCAAGGCGTTGATGGTGCAATGCTGCGGCAAGGTAATGGCGAAGAAATCAGCGGTCAGGATCTGACCCGCGTGGTTGAGCTCGCCCGCCAGATGCGGCGCGTTTTAGAAGCATTCCCAACCCATTACCCACGTCATATCTTGGAACAGGCCGCCATCGCGGGTGCATTTGTCCCCGGTGCCGTGGACAAAAACCTGCAAGGGGTCGCGGACAAAGTTGCATCTCGGCTGAACCTGATCGCGATGGAATATGAACGCGGTTGGCAGGGTCGGATCACGCAGGATCACGGCATCCGTTTGGCGCGTATTCTGCGCGGTGTCGAAGAAGTTCGCACATTAGACGGTAAAATGCTGCGTTCGGGTGAGGCGCGCCGTTCAGGCTCGTTCACACAGCACCTACAAGAAGTCTATGACCTGCCCGCAACCTTGGTCCGCAAAGACCGCAATCAGTTGATCCACGGACCTATGGATTTGCTGAACGCAATTCTGGCCGAGGGTGAAAAGGGCCTGTCGCTGCAGCGCTATAAAGGATTGGGCGAAATGAACCCTGATCAGTTGTGGGAAACCACGCTGGATCCGGATGCGCGCACGCTGTTGCAGGTCAAGGTTGATGACATGGCAGAGGCTGATGATCTGTTTACCAAGCTGATGGGTGACGTCGTGGAACCACGCCGCGAGTTCATTCAGCAGAATGCCCTAAACGTTGAAAACCTAGACTTTTAAAACCGTCTGAGTGTGAAGGTAGCGCCAGAGCAATCCGGCGCTATTTCAACCCGTTTTTGGCAATGTATGTCGCCAGATCAAGAATAAGCTGGCCCCGCGCCGCTGCGATGGCGTTGGGTCCGCCCTTAGGATCAAACGCAACATTCAGGTCAAACAAACCAGACCGTTCGCGACGGCCATCTCTGACACCGACGAAATACTGGCCCGACGTGCGGAATTCGCCCGCCTCACTGGCCACCAACTCAGAAAACCGGATTTCCAGACGTGCATCTGGATAGGCCTCGAAGGGCCAAGGTTCAGATGCAACACGACGTCCCGTCATCCGCGCAAGGTTCCGGCTTAGCTCAAGCGCCACGGCGCGTTCGGGCGCATCGGCCCAAAGCACGCTCTTAGAACTGATCAATGTGCCGTCTTCGGCCTGCGTTGAAATCTCGTCTGCGGCGGCATAGCTGGGCAATGACACGTCACGTACCTCAACCGACCCAAAGCTAATGCGCACCTGTTCGGTCACCTCTGGTGGGCGCACCGCAAACCGTTCTGCGTTACTGCAGGCCACAAGCGTCAAAACCAAGCCGAGCGTCAGGATACCACGTGAAATCATCATGTTTTACCGTCCCAGTAATAGCGAGTTAGGGTTGCGTTCAATGGTGCGCGCCAATGACGTCAGCGCATCTGCTGCCTTTTGAATATCGCGCAGTGTGTCTTGGGCAGAGCGGCTGATCTCATCACCCTTATTATAGCCTTCGATGGTGCGGCTGGCTTGCGCAAAAAGGTTGGTCAGGCGGTTGACGATTTGCGGCAGGTCCTTGGCCGATACCGCGATGCTGTCGGCCGCATTGCGTGCCGAGGCCAGCGTGCGGTTCACATTGTCAATCGCACCGCCCTCCCGCAATTCTTGCAAGGTATAATTCAACTCATCCAATGCACGCTTTAAAGAACCCGGCAATGCAACCGCATCATCCGTGCCAATCACGGCATCTGCGGATTTTGTCAGCTCGGTCAACTCCATGATCAGGTCATCCAGCGGCAACGCTTCTGCCTTGGCGGCCAACCCTTGGATTTGCTCAATCAGTTGCGGCACACCTTCAACTGAAGATGACACCGCATTTGCCGCAGTTGCAGCCCCGTCCACAGCGCTTAGCAACCGTTCGGCAATCCGCTCTTCCTCAAGCGTCGCGACAAGTTTTTCCACGCGGATCAAAGTTGCATTCAACGTTACTGGAATATTTTGAACATCCTGCGATGTCACAAGCCCCTTAAATTCCGCCAACAACTCGCGCACATCTTGCGGCGCCTCACGCAAGTCTTCATTCGCGACGAAAGCCTCAGCAGAGTTGAGGAACGAGATGGCGGAGTTCAACAGTTCCTCAATCGGCAGGTTGTTGATCCGGGTGAACACGCCCTCAACCGTTGCCGCAGCATCTGAAGTTTCGCTTTTTGTCGTTGGCATGAGCGGCAGGTCATTCCCCTCAGCAACCAACCGTGCAGCGGGGGCATCTGGTACTTCTACCAATTCAACCTTCAGACCACCGGTCAAAAGGCTTGCCGAAGCCAAACGCGCCCGCAATCCATTGACGACGCGCTCCTGAAGAAAGCTCAAGGCGTTGTCGGCGGTTACTTCACCGGGCAGACCAAGACGCGCGGGTTGGATGGATAAATTCACATTCAACCGCACCCGGCTATCGCCAAACTGGTTGTAGTCGACAATCCCGGAAAGGGCTTCGACTTCGCCAATCTTCAACCCGCTCAATTCCACGGCAGCACCCACAGCAAGGCCCGAGATATTATCGTCAAAAATCACGCTGACCTTAAGCGGTTCGACTTCTGATGCGTTGAACACAGAATTGCGCGCCGTTTCTTTGTCGGGAAATATTTCGAATACTGTACCGTCTTGAACCTGATCGCCACCCGATACAAAAGTATCAAACGTAACGCCGCCTCCGATCAGGGTTGCCAGCGATGAAAAATCAATCTCAGCCCCCGCAGGACCGATATTCACACTGAATCCCGATGCGTCCCAGAACCGTGTCGTTTCGTTCACCAATGTGCGGTGTTCGTCGAAAATAATGGCCTCAACAATTGCGAAATTTCCACGTGGGGCAATCTTGGCGCGACCCACACGACCCACTTCGATGCCCTTGTACAAGATCGGTGCATTATCGGTCAGCTGACCATTGGCCACAGTACGAAATGCAATTTCCAACCCATCCTGGCCCGGCCGGATCAAAGGGGACTCTGAGGCGCCTTGAAAGCGGTCTGCGAACGTGCCGATTTGTTCGTCCCATGAGCCTTCGATATACACGCCGCTCAGCACTGTACTAAGGCCTGTGATACCCTGTGCCGTAACTTCGGGCTGGACGATCCAAAACACCGCGCTGTTGTCGATATAGGGTGCAACTGCTTTTTCAACGCGGATGGTTGCCGTGACTTTGCCCAAACCTTCGGTAAAGCCTACTTTTTCAACCCGACCCACAGTAACATCGCGATATCTAAGTTCAGTTTCTCCAGCAGAGATGCCTGCACCATTTTCGAATTCGACCAAAATGACCGGGCCGCGGTCGTTATAGGATTTCCATGCCACCCCAACGGCAACAAGCAACGCCAGAATTGGAATAATCCAAATGACGGACGCCCCGCTTAGGAACATCTTGCGTGTTGGCGACACGGACACCTCAGGTGGTGTATCACTCATCGCGGTCAGGACCCCCATCCTTGGCTTGCACATCCCAGATCATCCGGGAATCAAAAGCCTGCGCAGACAGCATCGTAAAGATCACTGACAGCGCGAAGAATATACTCGCCGGACCGGGGTTGATAGATGCCAGTGACTTGAGTTGCACCAATGAGGACAAAATCGCAACAACAAAGATGTCGATCATCGACCAACGCCCAATGTATTCAACGATTTCATACAAAAACTGGCGCTGGTGGTTCGATGCTGCGTCTTTCTGTTTCACACTGATGGCCAGAAACGCAACGGCCCAGAATTTACCCAATGGGATCACCACAGAGGCAATCAGAATAATCGCCGCAATACCAAGGTTACCGTGGTGAGCCAGTTCAACCGCGCCGCCGATAATTGTGCTTTCATCAACCTGAAACAAAGTCTTGGTCTTAAGCATCGGAAATATATTGGCTGGGATGTAGCAGATAAGGCCCATGACCCAGTACGCCCAAACCCGTTGCAGGCTCATCCGGTCCCGCGATACCAGAACATGGCCGCAGCGGCCACAGCGTTCCGTGCCCAGCGGCCACGCTTTGGTACAGCGTGTGCAGGCAACGACTCCCATCTCGCGGGCGCTTATGATTTTTCCGGGTGTTCCAGAGAGTTCCATACAGACCACTTACACATAAAGCTGTCCTGCGCGATCACGAGGGCAACAAGAATTCCAAACATCCAAAACGCCGGGCCAAAGCCGACATGCGCCAGATCAGAGATTTTGACCAAAGCCACGGCGCATCCAATGGCAAAAATTTCAGCCATGGACCACGGACGCATGGCTTCGGAAAGGCGAAACGCAGAGATCGCGTGACGGGCGGGCGGACGGTCCAGCACAACAGGCAGAAGCACATAGAGGATCAGAAGCACCCGAAAAAGCGGTATAAAGACAATCAAAGCAGCCGTCGTAAGCGACAGCAGGATCATCGGGCCGCCCGAAAAAGCCAAAGCCGCATCAAGAATGGACACCGCGTTCTTGTTGCCTGCCGCATCAAGGGTCAGAAAAGGAAATACTGTCGCGCCAACAATCAAAAACACGACAGCAAGCGCAATGGCAATGATGCGCAACCCGGCATTCTGGCGCGGCGCAATCAACACTTTATGACATCGCTGACAAACTGCGCGTTCACCGTGTTTAGGTTTTTTTAGCGTATACGCCGCATCGCACTGCGGGCAGACAATTAAGTCGTCCAGCATATCAATCATGTCAAAGGCAGCAGCATCTTTCATGGATCGTTCTTACAGCAGTTCGGCGCAAGGTGGTATGATAAATCTATGTCTCCGCACCGGTGCTTCAATGTGGCTGTCGCTGTTTATTGCTGTGCTATCTGGTTCAAAAACGCACTAATTTCTGCGCCGCTATACCCAACCTCACGCAAGACATCTGCTGTATCTCCACCCATCGCGCGCGGTTGTCCAGATTGCATAGATGATGACCTGCTAAACCGTGGCGCCCCTGCAGATTGCAAAACGCCATTTGGATCCTGAAAAACCTGTCTTGCGGCCATATGAGGGTGCGTTGAGGCCTCTGAAAACGTTAGGACAGGCGCGACACATGCGTCAGACCCCGCAAAAAGTGCCGCCCAATGGTCACGCGGCGCAGTCCGAAAAATCGCGTCAAGTTCGTTGCAACGCGCAGGCCAGATTGCCTTGTCATTTTGCGAGGCCAAATAGCTTGCAGGTAAGCCCAGCTTTTCCAACAGAATTGCGTAGAACTGCGGCTCAAGCGCGCCGACAGACACAAACTTTCCGTCGCTGCATGTGTAACATCGGTAAAACGGGGCCGCGCCATCCAGCCAATTATCTGCCCGCGCCTCGCCCCATGCCGCCTTTGCCAGCATGCCATGAATCAATCCCATCATCGCAGGCACACCATCAACCATCGCGGCATCAACAACTTGCCCCTTGCCAGACACACCCCGCTCAATGATCGCCGCCAGAAGGCCAAACAACAAGAACATCGTCCCGCCACCGTAGTCAGCAACCAAATTAAGCGGCGGCACCGGCGGTCTGTCACCATCGCCCATCGCATGAAGCGCGCCTGTCAGCGCAAGGTAATTAATGTCATGCCCTGCGGTTTGAGCCCACGGTCCATCCTGACCCCAGCCCGTCATCCGACCATAGATCAACGTATCTGGACACTCATCAGGCCCAAGGCCCAACCGCTCCATCACGCCGGGGCGAAATCCTTCAATCAGGATATCATTGGCGGCAATGATACGGCGCGCCGCTGCAACACCCTCGTGTGATTTCAAATTCAACACGACAGACCGTTTACCACGCCGATTGATATCGTTGGGATCAACAGGGGCAGCCGCACGGTCAATTGTGGTTACTATCGCACCCAAATCGGCCAGCAATTGCCCGGCCAATGGTGCAGGTCCTAACCCCGAAAATTCGATCACTTTCAAGGATGCTAACGGCCCGCCACTCATGCCGCGCCAGGCACCATGACTTCGCGCGCGCCTTCGACAAAATTATTCAGCGACAGTGGCCATACTGTGCCTGGCCAGCGCAATTCCATCTCGCGTTTTCGTGGGCGATAAACAGCCGTGTAAAGCGTACCAAACCCGGCATTGAACGCGGTCGAATATAGCGGCGGCTTGAGAAACGCGTTGATGAATTTTTCTTCTGGGTCTTTGTGCATCCGCAGTCGGTTCAACAGATAGCGTTCGCGTTCGACCGTCGCCGTGAACCGTGCATGACTGACCCACTCAACATTTTCCTGATGGTTGGTCGCCACCGCCGCATGGGTAATCTGGGTCTTTCGATCCGGCCCCATCATTGCAGTGGAATAATTCCGTTTCCGGTCCAAAACAGTGACATTATAGCTCATGTGGGTTGGCACCCGCTCCAACACTGCTGTCGCCTCATCCGTGGTCTCGCAGGTTTGCAACACATAGCGCAGGATCAGCGGTACACCAAACCCTCTGCCGACAACGCGCCGCCCGCCAAAGGTCAACGAGATCGACAGCCCCGCATCATTCACACCATCGACCAAGCCCCACAGGCCATCAGACGTACCCATAACCCGCCTGCCCAACCAATTGGTGTTCAACACCAGTTGATCGAACGCATTGGGATTATAGTCATAATTGCGCACCATGACCGGTTCTTTGCCCGCCCAGATCGCTTGGCTACAGCCCGACAAGTAAGGCGGCGGGTTGTAAAGGCTCAGGAAACGAGCCGCCTGATCTCCGCCGCCGGCCAAGGCACATAGTTCATCATAAAGCGGCATCAGTTCCGGCATATGCTCGGTTAACGCGCGGCGGCATTGGGTATAGGTTGGACGTGCGGCATCGCCTTCCTTGAGCCACCATTCTCGGTAGTCAGGCCAGTATTCGGCGAAAAGCCCGGACCACTTGGGACCGGGCGTTTCTTCTTGTAGAGCGCGCCAATACATCGGAGCCTTTCCAGGGCTTTAGAGGATTTTAAATGCCGGATCAGACAATGCTGGACCAGCCGACGCCGTGGGCAGTGGTTTGCCATCCACAGATTGCTTGATCCCGTGAATCCACTTTTTCGCCCGCTCATTCAACTGGAAACTCTTGGTCATCGAACGACCGCGCGTCACGAGGATGCCAATGTCCGCCCCCTCATAGCGATAGCTGCCCGGCGTCATGATCCGCAAGAAAAACGCTTCGTTTTCGGATTCCACAGCACGGCGGTGATAATCGAAACGGTCAAACACAACGCTGCCGTCTTCCTTCATCTTATAAATGCCGGTCTCGGGTGAAGCGGTACAGATATCGACGCTGTCGTCGGTATGTTTAATCACCATCTGTGACCATCCGTCAATCATCTCAGGATCTGCCCAACGGCTGTTCAATTCATCGACATCCAACTCGAACTTCTTTTTCGAGAATTCAAGCAGATGGAACAGGAACAGCGGTGCGTCCGCATGTGCAAAGGCAGCGTGGTTGGTCATGGATGAACATCCGGTGATACGTGGATTCAATTCGCCCAACCAGATATCCCCGGTCTTTTTGTCGATGAGGAAATCGAGCTCAAAATACCCGCGATAGCCTTCCTTGCGCAGTTGTTCACCAAACTTAAACGTCAGGTCACGCGCCTTTTCACGCACCTTGGGCGGGAAAGCTGTGGCGAGGATTTCGTTGCCACACCAACCGCCACGATAGGGCGTTAGTTCTTTGAACCCGACAAGTTCCGTCATCAATGGGCCAACAATTGTCCCTTCTTTGGTCGCACAGGCTTCAATCGCGGAACCCCGGCAATCAATCCGCTTCATGATCTTGATCTCACCCTCGCCGATGATCTCGCTCTCGTGGCGGCGGAAATCGGCTTCGGATTTGATAAAGAACGTAGTGTGGCCACTATCGCCAAAGGCGGATTGCAACACCAGATCATGCCCGATGCCCGCCTTCTCACAGGTCTCGCGCAGACCTTCGTATGATTTGACCTCCGCCAATACGTTCGGCACCGAAGGAACACCCGCCTTGTTGCCGATACGCACTGTTTCGATTTTGTTGTCCATCGACGTGCGCAGCTTGGCCTTGGGGAACCACACATCAGCACCAAGTTCTTTCGACAGACGCTCGGTTTCTTCATCGAACATCAGGAACACAAACTTCGGCTTGCCACCGCGGCGTTTGATGAAATCAATCACCTCTTTGTGCTGCAAAAGATAGTTGTTGATATCCTCGATGGACTGGAATTCCGCATGCGGTTGCTCAGACGGGCAGAACACGTTTGGGTGTTTACCGCCGTAACAGTCGATGTAGCAGATATATTTGAAATTCTTGACCCACTCATCCAGCCCCAACAGGTTAAAGTTGGTCGCCGAGATGAAATAGATCGGCTCTTCGTTCCGGTGAAAGAACCGGCGGATTTCTGAGATATTCTTGAGAACTGTAGCCATATTGATGGTTCCTTCTAATTATTGCGGTGAAGACGATAGGTTTTTCTTACGCACCCTATTCAGTGCGGCATCATTAAAGACGCGCAGGCCCAGATCAGGGCGATATCCGTGGATTTCGCTCACATCCAAAGCACGCATGAATGACAGGATTTCCTGGCTCACCACCTGTCCCGGGACAAGGATCGGGAAGCCGGGGGGATAGGGAATGATAAAGCTGGCCGAGACAATCGTGTCGCCCGCGTCCATGGCTTCTTTCAATGATCCGTCCAATTCAAGATAATCACAGTTTTTCTCATCATAGGACAAGAAGAACGCAGTACGAATGTCGCCCTCAGACGTCACATCATCGGCACGGAATGCCTCGTGAAAGCGGCTGAAATCCGGCAGCGGCGGGTAGTTTTCCATTAGGTTCGCAACGCGTTTGTCAAACGACAACCGCTCCATCCGGCTGGCATCATCCAGCAATTCATCCAGTGACTTCGCAATCTCGACCAACACTTCGATCAGATACGCCACCGACGACCGCGTGGTGCCGATATTGGTCATGAACAACACCGTGTTGCGCGAGGTCTTGTTGATCTGGATGCCGTATTTATCCATCAGGATATCGGTCTTGAATGTATCACCATCCCAACCGGTTCCACCAACGGCCAGCGTGACGCGGGTTGCATCCAGAACAAAGGTATCCTGCTCCCAGCAATCCCACATATCGGTCCAGCCTTGCTGCGTGTCGTAATAGCTGGTCACGCCACTTTCGCGGTATTCTTCGGGAATCATGTCACCCGCCGTCAGCACCTTAAAGTATTTGTTCAACAAAGGATGATCCGTGATCGCCCGACGCATCGACATCGCCGCCTCGACCTGGCGTTGGACAAACTCAAAACCTTCGAGCTCAACCTGCCTGCGGCCCACATCCAAGGATGCGATGATCTGGTAGTTGGGCGAAGTGGACGTATGCGTCATATACGCTTCGTGGAACGATTGCTCGACCTCACCTTTGAAATCCTGATCGTTCACATGGATCATCGACCCCTGTCGCAACGATGTCAGCGTTTTATGCGTCGACTGCGTGGCATAGACCCGCACCCGCGCATTCGGTGGCGGGATCAGACGGGTGTTGAGGATCGTTTCATCATCCGCATCTTTCAACTCCGCCTGCTGCGCCTCATAGGCTTTTGCATGGGCTTCGGTCTTGAACTTATCACGCAGCGTATTGGCTGCATTCATCCCCGTGCGTTGGCGGTAGGTCGGGTTGAAACGGGCAAAGGCAAACCATGCTTCATCCCAAAGGAAAATCAGATCCGGCTTGATTGCCAGACATTCTTCCATCATCCGCTCAACGTTATAAACCAGCCCGTCAAACGTGCAGTTGGTGAGCAACAACATCCGCACCTTGTCCAACTTGCCCGCAGCCTTGAGCGCCAGCAACTGGTGCTTGATTTCTTTCAGCGGCACGGCACCATACATCGAGTATTTGTTCAGCGGATAGCTGTCGAGGTAACACACCTGCGCACCCGCAAGCACCATGCCGTAATGGTGCGATTTATGGCAATCGCGGTCGACCAAAACAATGTCGCCGGGCCGTACCAACGCCTGCACCACGATCTTATTACAGGTCGAAGTGCCGTTGGTCGCAAAGAATGTCTGCTTGGACCCAAACGCGCGACTGGCCAGTTCTTGGGCTTCTTTGATCGGACCATGCGGTTCCAGCAAGCTGTCCAACCCGCCAGACGTGGCCGAGGTTTCCGCAAGGAAGATATTCGGCCCGTAGAACGCCCCCATATCCTGAATCCAATGCGACCGGGTGATCGACTTACCCCGGCTGATCGGCATCGCGTGGAAAACGCCTGTGGGCTGCTTGGAATATTCAACAAGCGCGGTGAAGAACGGCGATTTGTTCCGCGACTGCACACCGCGCAGAATATTCAGGTGCAGCTCCATAAAATCTTCTTGGTTATAGAAAACCCGGCGACAGATACCCAGATCAAGGCCTGCGATGTCTTCGACTGACCGTTCCGTGACCAGATAGGCATCCAATTCGGGACGTACCTTGGCAATCATCCGGCACAGTTCTGGCCCGTAGTTTTCAGGGGTGAGCGCGTCGATCTCTTCGCGGCCACCAGCGCGCGCCAGATAACGGGTCAGGATCGTTTCGACCATCTTGGATTTCAGTGTGAGGCCGGGACGCACCACGATCGCCTGAATGTTGTGATTGAACATCACCGCAATCAGCGCGTCTTCGATAGACGGCACCACAACCGGTTCATAGATAAACTGATCTTCCGGGCGGCGCATCCGCAGGACGTTGGATTTCAGCCAGCGCTCTTGCTGTTCGTTCACATTATCGACGATCAATATCTCAAAGTACGGCTTGCTCATCGCGCGTGCTTCGGGGCTCAGCAGTTCCTCGTCATTGTGTTCTTCGGTGTCCATGCTGTCGCGCTCAAGCGGGATGGAACGGCGTCGATACGCCCCGGTGGTCAGCGCACGTGTCACCCGGCTCACGGCAAAAGCGAGATCATCATAATTGCCATGCTCAAACTGTCGGCGCATGTAATCGAACGCGGGCATGCCGGGGAATGCCCAATAGGGTTCGATCAACACCAGAGACTCAAAAAGATCAAGCACGCGCTTGCCAAGGTCTTTTTCATCCTTGGCTTTAGGATCGCGTGTCAGCGCCGATGTCGCTTCGCGCAGAGCGCTCCAACGGTCAGACCGAAGTTGGATCGCGGACGAATAGTCATTCATATCATGCATCAGGTCTTCTCCGCTGTGCGGGGGACACTGTGGCATGAACACCCCGACCAATAAAGCCGGGGTGGAAATGACCTCAGCTTACCCGCTTGATGATTCGCCTGTTCCGGTAAGTATGCCGGGTTTTACAGGTGGGTTAGGTATGGCCGCAGCAGGTGCCGCGGGAACGGGTGCATTTGCGGGCGGATTTGCCGTCCCTGCAGATGCATTTGGCATGGGTTCGGTTGAAATGCTTTCAGGTGCCGAGGAAAACGGCAAGGTTGCCTCCTGACCCTTAAAGGCAGGCGGCTCAGGGATAAGTTGCGATGGGACATCCACATGCAGACCTGCACGAGTTCCCTGATGCGGTATTTCCAATGGGCCCAGAGTTTTCAGATAGGCATCCGTACCGCTGTTGCGGTCATAAACCGAGAAATCAGTTGAACGATCACGGAAGGATTTGAGGACTTGCCCCAACCCTTTCATGCCCGTTTCACGCTGACGGCGGACCATGGACAGGTCGACCTCAATCGGGAACATGTCTTCTTGACCAGCTGATTGGTGCAATACCATCGACGTCGGATCAACGACACAGGATTTGCCAACACCACCAGCACCCAATCCGTTTACATCAATGATGTAACACTGAAACTGTGCCGCTGTGGCACGCGCGATGGCAAGCTCTGCATCGCGGTCGGTCGTTCCTGTCAGGACAGGGTGCAGCAGCACCTCCACACCTTGGCTGGTTAACTGGCGCGTGGTTTCAGGAAACCACATGTCATAACAAATCGACAAGCCAAAGCGCCCCACGTCCGGCACGTCAAAAACACAGAATTCGGTGCCCGCCGCGATCCCTGTCTCATAAGGGCGGAATGGGAACATCTTGGCATAACGGCGGATGATCTCACCCTCTGGGTTGATCACGACAGACGTATTGTAAACGCGCCCATCTTCCGGGTTTTCCAGAAACATCGAACCCGGAATCAACCAGACGCGATGCTTGCGTGCCGCCTCCTGAAACTGCTCAAGCGCATCGTTTTCCGGGGGTAATGCAAATTTATCCAATGGGCCAAATGGTGCGAGTTCCGAAAACAGAACCATCTGGGTCCACGGGAAGCGCGCCATCAGGATGTCCAATCGCTGGATCATGCCATCGACGTTGGATTGCAGGGCGTTGACGTACATTTGCACGCCTGCGATTGCGAAAGGTGTCATATCTGTTCACTCCGTACAGAGCGGTTTCTGGCGGAGGGAGTGCCGCCAATAATACCGCGTTGCACGTCCCTTACGCCCATCGGCGAAGAAGTAAAACAGGTGACTTTCAGACACCCTGAAAGGCCAAAAAATGGCCGATATTCAGACACCATACAGATCGCGATTACGCCGCAGCAGTCTGGCGGGTACCGCGCGCATTACGGCCCCTTTGCAGGAAAATCACCAACAGCAGCAACAACAGCGCTGGGATGAACATGAAGTATTTGCTGGGCTGGCTTACGGGTTTCAAAACACGCAGAACCTCTTGATCCCAGTCCAGACCCGCAGATTGCGCTGCTGAATCGTACACAACATCATCCACGATCATCTTGTCGCCGTCCTGACGGAAAGCGAGACCAGCGGCTTCCAGCTTCTCTTCACCTGTCGCGCCTTCACCAATCGGCACCAGCGCGACAAATTCAATCGGATCACCCAGATCATTCACACCCGCGACACGCAGGCGTAATTTCTCGCCAACGGGCGTATCATTTGCGGCCTGAACAATCTCTGCCGGCGCTTCTTCGCTATATGGCGGTGATACCATATCCATCCAGAAACCGGGCCGGAACAAGGTAAAGGCGATCAATAGCAATGCGAGGCTTTCATAGAACCGATTTTTTGCAAGGAACCACCCCTGCGTCGCCGCCGCAAACAGCAGCATCGCAAAGGTCGCGACGATAAAGACGAATATGCCCTGCGCCCACGTCACCCCAATCAGCAACAATTCAGTGTTAAAGATGAACAGGAACGGCAAGGCCGCGGTGCGCAAGCTATAGAAGAACGCAACCACACCCGTTTTGATCGGATCACCACCTGACACGGCGGCAGCGGCAAAACTGGCAAGGCCAACAGGCGGCGTCACATCCGCCATGATGCCGAAATAGAACACAAAAAGGTGCACAGCGATCAGCGGCACGATCAACCCGTTTTGCTGACCAAGGGTCACGATGACCGGGGCAAGCAGGGCGGACACAACGATATAGTTCGCCGTGGTCGGCAGGCCCATACCAAGGATCAGCGACAACACAGCCGTCAGCAGCAGAATGGCAAGGATGTTACCACCCGACAGCACCTCAACCACATCAGCCAATGCTGACCCCACACCTGTCTGGCTTACCGCGCCCACGATGATACCGGCGGTCGCAGTGGCAATACCGATACCGATCATGTTACGCGCGCCAGTAACCAGACCATCAATCAGGTCAAGAAACCCTTCTTTGACATCTGCGGCCAGCTTGCTCTCACCCCGGAAAATCGCCATCAAAGGACGCTGTGTCAGCAGGATAAAGACCATGTAGGATGCAGCCCAGAATGCGGACAATCCGGGTGACAGACGGTCAACCATCAACGCCCAAACCAACACAACAACCGGCAGGATAAAGTGCAGACCTGACCGTGCAGTCGGGCCCGGCAGCGGAAGCGCTGTGACTTCAGCATTTGGGTCGTCCATCTTCAGCGGCTCTTCCTTGCTACCGACATAAAGCAAGCCAACATAGATGGCCGTCAGGAAGACAAAAATAATGTAGCCAGCGCTATTTGGGAACGCAGGGCGGATCCAACCCATTAAATAGTAAACTGCAAAGGACAACGCGCAGATTGCGATGATGGCAAAGGCGATACCGATCAGCTGCTGTACAAGTGGCTTAGGCGTATAAGCACGTGGCAGGCCCTGCAT
>JBPOFE010000048.1:0-20347 GCA_051252035.1 Sulfitobacter sp. | reverse complement strand
CGTGATTTGTTGGCTGCCGCACTATTGCCCGACAGCAACCGCGCCAATCTGTTTGGCGATGCGATCCTGCTTGGCGATGGCCCGGATGCCGGCACAGATGCTTTTGGCGTTGGCGCGCTTTTTGGCACGAACCTGACGCTTTGGAATGATGGTGACATCGCGCCTGAGTGGATCGAAGCGTTGGTGGACCCGGCCACGGGTCGGGTCAGCACCGATGGCCCGCTCACCGCGTTCAAATATTACGAGGGTCGTTTTGCACCCGTGGGTGCAGGGACGCACGACAGGCAAGCGGACCTCACCGCCGAGGAACCCGAAGTCCTGCCTGTTGATGGATTAACCACAAACTTTGAATTCCCGCTCAGTGGCGCGCACCAGATGGGCGACAGCCGAACCTATCAGTATCTGCACAATGCCGGATTGACCGTGACGGGCGATTTGCATGTGCAGGCGGCAAGCGGTGAACGGCCCTATATCCGTATCAGTGCAGATGGCACCCCGCCCCGCTTTATCATTGATGCCGACACGGACGGGCGCAATATCACTTTGGATGGGCTATGGCTCGGGATGATCGCAGGAGAGGATCCCTTGGCGCAAAGCGAAGACGCGAGCATCTGCGAGATTGTACTCGCCGGTGCATTCAATCGGGTGTGCCTGCGCAATATGACAATTGATCCTGGTGGCGCTCAGGCCAGCTTGCTTGATCCCGGCACACCTGCGAACCCGGATGGCACACCTGCGATGATCACCCGTGTTCTCCCAACCGTTAGGTTGGTGATTGAAGGGGCCTGTGACCTGATTGAAATTGATCGCTGTGTCATGGGACCCCTTGAAGAAGCGGAGGGCGCGCAAACCCAATGCGCCGGTGGAACGGTTCGGATCACCGACAGCATTATTCGAGCGGGGCAGGTTGTTGATGGGGACGCCTTGCTGGCATTTCGAGGCCGTCATTCGACGCTCGAAATCACCCGTTCTACCGTCATCGGAAATATTGAGGCGGCGCGGTACTTTATCACCGACAGCATCGTGCAGGGCACGGCATCTGCCCAAGATCCGCAGGGCAGTTGCATCCGCTATTCAGCCGCAATTGAAACAACAGAGATTGCGCTGGCGAATGCCTATGAATGCGAGGCATTCACGGACACGATGCCCAACCATATTTTTGTATCACGCCGCTTTGGCGATCCGGGCCTTGTGCAATTGTTCCAGACAGCCCCCGAAACCGTTCGGCGCGGCGCGGAAAACACATCTGAAATGGGCGTCTATAACCGCACGCTCGACGCCATTAAGCGCGATGACCTGACCTACAAACTGTCAGAATTCACCGCGATCAACACCATTACCCAGCTCATTTTCGAGACCTGAAGGGAGACCGCCCATGTTGTCCTTGGATATTTCCAGAGAATCGTTTCAACGGTCCAAGAATTTTTCCGGCCTGCGCCAGCAACAAGGCCGCGTGCCGTTGGAATCTGAACTCAACGAGGCCAGCGATATCGCCGCCGAAGAGCTGCGGCGCACCATTCAGGATGTGATCTGTAATTCTGGAACGCCCGATGATGGCTTCCGCGTGTCGTTTGCGGATGATACGCCAGAGGAATACGATTTCACGCTGGCGCAAGGCACCTATTACATCGGTGGGCGACGTTATGATTGCTATGCAGGCACGACGTTTCTGAACCAACCCGATTGGCTGCAACTGCCGCATGACGCGGCCCCCTTACCCGAGGTGCCGGCATCCGAGCGGTTTGATTTTGTCTACCTTGAAGGTGGTCAGCAATTTGTGTCCGCGACCGAAGATTCCGAGTTGTTTGAACGCGCTCTTGGTGGTGCTGACGGGGCCGGGCGGATGCGCCGTTGGGGCCGGGTGCATGTTGTCACCGATAGTGCCGAGACCTGCGCCGAAGCGATGGACGCGCTTTACCCAGACGACAGCATTGATCCTGACACCATGGCCATCGACACCGGGGCGGGTCTGACCGTGGGGTTTGATCCGGATTATGTCGAAACCAACTTGTGCAAACCGGAGGTGCAGGGCGGCTATCAAGGGGCCGAGAATGAAACCATTCGCGTGCAACTGACCGCACCGGATCGTTACATTTACGGTCGTGATAATGCCTCACATCTTTATCGAGTGACGCTTGAGGCGGATGGCGATGAAACCATTGTGACCTTCATCACCCTGCCGCGTGATGCGCATAGCCAGCCCTTAGCATTGCAAACTGCTGAAGTTTTGCGCTGGACGGCAACACTGCCTAATGGCGAACACCTGGCAGAGCAATCAGGGCGGCTTGCCAATATCCTGAGCGATTTTGATCCCGAACATGACACTATGCGGATCGCGCTTGATCTGACAACGCTGACCGCCGAATGGGGCGAGGGCGGCGACGACACGTATTATTATCTGCGGATTTGGACGGGCGATCCCGAAAGTGATGCGGTGGATTATCCGATCACTGGCATAGGCGAGAATGTCCTGAATGGCACCGGACTGACGGCCGCGTTTCGCCAAGCACCGGATGGTGATTATGGCATGGCTGGCGACTTTTGGGTCATCGCGGCGCGACCCAATGCGCCCGATGTGGTGACACCATGGCAGTTGATAGATGTTGGTGCGGGAACCCCACCACCACCGGCACCACCAGCCGGACCTTTGCGCCATGTTGCGCCTTTGGCGATCATTCATTGGACGCCTGAGCCGGGTGGACAGATGCAGGCCAACGTACATGATTGCCGTGAACGGTTTCGCAAGTTGTGCAAAGTGCCAACCTGCTGCGAAGTCACCGTCGGTGATGGTGAACACAGCCACGGTGATGTCTCAAGCATCGCTGCGGCCTTGGCACGTCTGCCCGTATCGGGTGGCAAAATCTGTTTGCTGCGCGGAACGTTCACGGAAAGTGTTGTGATGGCAGGTCGACGCAATATTTCATTTTGCGGCTGTGGGGACGAGACCGTTTGGCAGGCAGGCGAGGCTGGCCCGACGTTGACCATGACCGATTGCCACAACATCAGCTTTAACCACTTCCGCATGAGCGCCGAAGGGGAAGACATCATCCTCGCAGGCAATCGTAGCGGGCCGACTCCGCTGGATGATACGTGTTCGCACCTCAGCTTTGACCGCATGATATTTTGGGGTCGCGACCGCTCGGCGCTTTGGCTGAATGATTGTAACGACATGATAATGAAGGGCTGCCGCGTGATGATGCGGGGCTTAAGCGTTGCGCGATCTGTTGATGAAACCATGGGCGTTGATCCCGCAATATTTGTGATGGGCGATCGTCTGCATCTGGAACACAACCACATCGGGCTAGACCCCGATGATATGCCCCCAACCGAGAGTCGACCATTGGGGGGGCTGCAAATTGGTGGGCTGTCTGAGGATGTTACCCTGCGTGACAATTTGATCGATGGCGGAAAGGGCAATGCTGTCACTTTGGGGCATATCGAATGGCTACCGCTCTCCGGGACGGCGGATGGTACGGCATATTGGACGATGGGGACAACATGGTACATCAACGAAGCTGGATGCTTTGTGCCATCCATCACGCTTACGCCACCCACGGGCGCGGACCCCGGGCAGGAACCGCAATCGGGCGGCGAAATCCGCAATCTGCGCATCGAAAACAACCGCATCCGCGACATGGGGCTCAACGGAATTGCTGTGTGCCATTTCTTTGACCTGAGCCAAGACAGCGCCATGATCACACTCAGTGATACACGCATCACCGGCAATGACATCACTGGGTGTCTGACCTCTGATCTTGATGCACCACCAGATGCATTGAGCTTTTTCCGCAGCTTTGGCGGCATCGTGCTTGCCAATTGTGACCTGCTGCAGATTAGCGGCAATCGCATTCAGGACAATGGCGTCAATGTGACGGCACCGATGTGTGGCGTGTTTATCCTGTTGGGGTCTGGTCTGCGGATTGATGACAACCATATTTTTGCCAATGGCGACTATGGCCTTGAACCGGTTGGTCGCTATGGCGGGGTGAACATCGGTTGGTGCTTGACACATGTTGACCCAGAACCGGATCGCACCGCGCGCGCAACCCCTGCGCGCCGCCTTGCCCTGTCAATGTCGGGCAACTTCATCGACAGCCCCAACGGTCAGGCCCTCAAGGTCAACGCCATCGGGCCTGTGTCCATCACGGGCAACCAGATGATTGGCACTGCGCGCAATGTGCTCGATATCTTGCGCACCATTGGCATTATCCTTGCGGTTTTGCCGCCCGCGACATCGCTTGCCACCATCCTAACGTCGTTGGTTATTACTCGCGAAGTGGACCGAGACAGCTTTGCCAGCCCCAATATGTTATTGGCAGAGCTTTTGATCATGGCGATGGGTGGCAGTGCCGTGTCGGTCTTTAACGCCGCGTGGCTGGAAGAGATGATTTTCCTTGTTGCGTCACAAGGCAATTTACCCGGCTATCTTGATGCCCGCGGGGGCGAGACCATGTTCGATAACAATCAGGTCACGCTTTTACCTGCCCCAACTGGCCCCACGAACCCGGTCAGTTCAGTACTGGTGGCCAGCATGGATGATGTGAGCCTGTCGAACAATCAGATCGAGATCGACGGCGGCGTTGGCTTTGCATTGATCAATGCATTTGCGCCTGCTGGCACTGTGCGGATGAATTCAAACCGCTTGCAGGAGACTCCGTTACAATGTCTCTTTTCCGGGTTTAGTCATTCTGTTTTCATCAACACCCAAGGTCTTAACCAAGGCACACATTGCTTTGCGGCGACGGCACTTGGTGGTTTGGGTCCCAGATTTGTAGAACGCCCCAGCAACCTTTCGTTTATCGACGCAATGGTTGGCGGCGATGGGTTCTGCGCGCTCCCTCTGCGATTCCTAAGCGGAATCTTGGGGAATTTTGGCAGTGGTTCTGTCACCGCAGGTGGTGGGAATACAGGTGGCGGAGACACTGGAGAAGAACCACCCACCGTCCTCGTCCCTGATTTGCAATGCGAAAAACGCGAAGACGCTTTGGTACTCTTGGAAGACCGTAAACTTGATATCGAAGTGGTTGAAGTGAATGTCTCGGGTGCCTCACCGCCTTACATCGTTCGTCAAGAACCACCTGCGAATACGTCCCTTCCCGAAGGATCCAAGGTCACGGTCTACTTGGCGACTGATCTGCCGGGACAACCGGAATCTGATGCAGATCAACAGATATACAAGGAATGTGTGGTCAAGAACGCGGGTGGCGAAACCGATGGCGGTGGGCCAACCGAAGGCGACCCGCGCGATCCGAAGATCAAAGGTGAAGCGTTGAAAGCAGACTATGCCTTGGGTGGCATCGTGACGGCGAATACCACCAGACACCACAAGCTGAGATAGGAGACACACCATGGACCCCGAACTTGATTTTGAGACCCTATTGCAAGCTGATAACATCAATGCAGCCTCGGCTTTGGTCGAGATCGCGTCGATGTCCCGTGTGGGTATTTTAGCTGCGGGTGCGGACCTGAACGAGAAACGAGCAACCCAGATGGAGCGTGACGCGGATCGTTTGGAAAACCGCGGTAAAGTAAACCGTGCCGAAGAATTGCGCGGCAACGCCGAGCGTCTGCGCGAAGCGACGACGGCGATGAAACGCCAGCGCGAAAAGGAACAAATCCGCCCACTGGTTGCCAGCCCCTCAGAAGCCATTTTGCAAGGACGCGCCACCGCCAAAGGGCGCGGTAAAGCGGGATTGAAAGTCTCGCTTATCGACAAGGAAGGGAACGTGTTGGCCCGCACAATTAGCGGCGCAAATGGTGCTTTTACGCTAAAACAAAAAGGCGTTGCCAAAACGGGCACTATAGTAATCGAAGACATCGACGGGAAAATATTGGGTGAGGTGCAGGCGCCAAAGCTGATCCTTGCCAAGTCGCGGTTTGTTGACCTGCCTGTTGAGAAGCTGAAACCAGTCCAAACCTATCCACCCAAGGACACCAACCTAAATGTGCCAAAGCTGGTGGGGCTGGACTTGAAAAAAGCCATCACGGTTGATTTGACGGGTCTGTCGATTGGCGAGATTTCATTGAACTATGCACCTGAAGAGGCAGGTCTTGTGATCAAACAAACCCCTGAACCTGATGCACCCGCATCTAGGGGGCAAAGTGTCGACTTGGTGGTCGCAACGGGCAAGGAAAAGGTGGATTTTGTCACGGCTCAGACGTTGATCCGCAGGGATGCAAGGATCGAAAAGGCGGGTGTTAAGCCTGCACAGATTACCAAGATCGAAAAGCTGCTCAAACTAAAAACGGTGCAGAATATCACTTCGCTGGATGATGCGACGTTCAAAGAGGCGTTGAAAGACAGCACCGATAAAACCCGCGCCGCCGCTGAGCTTTACCGTAAAGTTGCGATGGAAATTGCCAACCGCTTTCCGAGCCAAGGCTGATGGCACGGGCGGCCTCCCTTGCTGCCGCCAATGCAAAAGGCGCGACTTTTGTCTCGCCGGTGCAAAAAAAGCTGAGTGTAGGTCCGGCGCGGGACAGGTACGAGACAGAGGCGGATCGCATTGCCGATCGTGTGATGTCTGGTGGCACTGGAGTGGCCCCTTCGGCGGCGCCGCCAATTTCACGTCTGCCCTCAGCGGCTGTGCAACGTGCGCCAGTGTCGCAACCAAACATGGCCAAGAGCAAAGAGGTGAAAACCACCAAAGTTAAAGACGAAAAAGAAGAGGATAACGCCACCGTTGTTCAGCGCAGCGGCGATGGTCCAACAGCCGCCCCGGCACATACCGAACATAACATAGGGCGCATGCGCGCGGCGGGCGGGCGCAGTTTGGCGGCCCCGGTCAAAAGCCAGATGGAAAGCGGCATCGGCAGGTCGATGTCACATGTGCGTGTCCATGATGGCGCAGGCCCGGCGCGCGCTGCAAAATCCGTGGGCGCGCGGGCCTTCACTGTAGGCAATGACGTGTTTTTTGGGGCCGGGCAATATCGCCCTGAAACCCCCAGCGGCGCGCATTTGCTGGCGCATGAACTAGTCCATACCGAACAGCAACGCGGGTTGGGTAATCTGGCACAAACCACAGCTCTGCAACGGGTCGACACACCGTCACCCCCCCCGGCGCGGCAGGAAAACGATGATGACGACGAGGGCAATACGCCCAATCTGGAATTCGTGAAACCGGGGGATTCTGGTGTCAAAATCATCCTCAATGAAGATGGCAATGGCGGCACCATACATATCACGCATTTGCAAGTGCCTGAGTTAAAAGGCGGGTTTAAAGGGGCCAGCAATCATCCTCTGGCCAGAGGTGTCCCGCACAGCCCCGAGATGATATTGGACCCAAGCCGAGCCTATGAGTATTCTGGAAAAACCGAGCGCAAAAAGACGCCGGTGGATGAATTTCAAAAACAGACCTATTACACCGCCGCTGAAACGGAGCTTGAGCCGGGCCTCAAAACCACGCTGCCCCAAGAAGTTGTGGGCTGGGCTGATGCGCCAGCGGTGGTCAATTCCAGCGGCGAACAACGCTTTTACTTGCGTTTAAGTAACATTCCCGCACGCAGCACAAACACGGTGATTTTTGGTACGCTGGATGAATTGGCGGATCACAAGCGGATCAAAATCCCGAATTGGGACCGTACCGGGCGGCCCGCACGGTTTGATGTGGACCATATTCAGGAATTGCAATTGGGTGGCCTTGATGGCTGGACCAACTTTTGGTTGCTGGACAGCAGCGCTAACCAAAGCTCTGGCCGCAATATTAATACCAGTTTGCGCGCTGATATCAGCAGCGTGATCAATCTGGCGAATACCAGTAATTTTTGGGATGGCCCCAACGCCAGCCGCAAACCAGAGTTTGCCGATTTCAAGGATCAGGGCAGCAACTGGAAAGTGATCTTCGGTGGGTTCAAAGATCTGGCCATCGATAATGAATCGGGTCCGTATTGGACGCGCGATGAAATCACCGGCGGTGTCCATCTCAAACAGCTTACAGTTCTGACAGAACAGGAATTGGCCGAGGGCGGTTTTATCATGGACCGCGACAGGCTTAAGCGGGTCAGTGTTTTCACCTCAGCAACAGGTGGGCACCGCAAGCAATTTGATGTGGATGGTGAAACCGTGACACCCGTTGGCAATGCACGCAGTTTCTTTGGTGGTTTTGATCTGGCCAGCATCACGACAAATCCGGATATCGACGCCGCGCCGATGATCACCAGCATCAGCGGCACGATGTTTCGCAGACGCAACAAGCAACCCGTCAACCCGACCGAAATGTCAGGTGATAACGCACTCAAAGTCGTGGCAGGTGAAGGATTGGGTTTCTCAGGTTACTTAGATCAAGGCGATTTCCGCGAAAAACTATCAAATATTCCTAAGCCTCAACTTGCCAATGCCAGCCCGATTACTTTTGAGGACGGCGGCATCAATCAAGACGGCAATATCGTCGCGACCGGCTATGTCACCGCGACCAAGGCACTGTTTCCGGCGATGAACTTTCCGATCTACATTGTCGGCAATGACATCTTTGTCGAATTTCCGATCCCCACCGACAAACTCAACTTTGGACCCGTGACCGTAACTGAGGCCGCGTTGCAGATCGGTGTCGGTGAAGACGGCGCGTTTTTGTCCGGGAACGCGGCATTAACGGTTGATCAACTGGGGTCCGGGTCGGTCGAGGCCCGTGTGGATGGGGCTAACACGATTATCTCTGGCACATTTAACTTTGATCTTGATTTCCTTGACCCGGCAGAAGCCAACATCACCTATAACTTTGGTGAGGATACGCTGACGCTCTCACTGACGGCGGGGGTGGGCGAGGGTAAATTACCCGGTGTGAAATCAGGTGAGATTACTGCCACCTTTAGCCGTGATGAGGTCGCTTTTGGTGGTACGTTGCTTTTGGGTGGGGCGCTGGACGGTGTAGTCGTGTCTGTCACCTATAGTCAGGCTGAGGGGCTGAGCGTCGGGGCCGACAACATACAACTGCCCGTCGAAAATATTCCCGGCGTGACGAGCGCTACCGCGTCACTTCACGCGCGCCAAAACCCTGAAACGCGGGAATGGAGTTTTGGCGGTCAGGGTACAGCCGCACTCGATATCGCCGGGGCGACCGGGGACATCACCATTGGCGTGGATGGTGACCGGGTGATCTTTGGCGGTAATCTGAATGTTGCTAAGGGTCCAGCCAGCGGCAGTCTGTCATTCAGTGCGACCAATGCGCCTGTCGATGAGGAAGGTAACCCGGTCGATGGGGAGGTAACGGATCAGATTACCGTCGTGGGGCGCGGCACGGCTGAAATCACTTTTGGTAGTGTCCTCAAGGGGACTGCCGGGATCGAGCTGACACCGCAGGCCAATATCATCGTGTCTGGCACCATTGGCTTGCCACCAACGTTCGAAGTGTTCGCCCGTCAGGAGTACAACAAGAGCCTGTTGAAAGTGGAAACTCCGGACTTCCCAATTTGGGGCGTATCGGTTGGTGGTATCGGTTTTGGTATTTTTGCTTTTGCAGACGCAGAACTGTCGTTCAATTCTTTTGTTGGACCCGGGGAGTTGGTCGATACCGAGATCGGTGCGGTGATGGAT
Organism: Sulfitobacter sp.; assembly: GCA_051252035.1. Classification (GTDB taxonomy): domain Bacteria; phylum Pseudomonadota; class Alphaproteobacteria; order Rhodobacterales; family Rhodobacteraceae; genus Sulfitobacter. The sequence continues at coordinate 10,818 of JBPOFE010000048.1, read as the reverse complement.
CTAGACCGTCCCGAGGATGCTCAAATTACTGGTTCGGCTCGATTCGAAGTGCCAGCCTATGCGGGTCTCAAACTTGATATTGGCGGGGGGTTGCGCGCGCGGGCGACTGTTGCCTTTGTCGAAGGAAGGGTTGGGCTTGAGGGCGAGTTGGGCATTGCCGCCGAAGGTTCCGCGCAGGTGGACGTGGCATGGAACCGCACCGACGGCTTAAGTGTTGAGGCGGTGGCAGAAGCCAAAGCGCAACCCAAATTCCGGGTTGGGGTCAATGCCAGCGTGCGGGCAGGCGTCGATCTGGGCATCACGGACGTCACGAAAACATGGGGGCCATGGACCAAAACACTGGGGGAATTTGGCCCAGAGATGGAGGCCGGGGTAAAAGTGCCGGTGAAATGGAACGAACAGAACGGCATGGATTTCAGCATTGATGATATCGAAATCACCCAACCTCAGATCAACGTCAAAGACATTTTGAAATCATCTTTTGAAGAGTTGGTTTGACGCAGCGATAATCATCACAGAGCAAAACCGCACGCCATCTTACATAATGGGCCGCTTTTTGGGCGCGTCGGTATCGGTCAATCCCACCTTGGCAAGCTCTGCTATGTCATGGATTTGCACTTCGGTTTCTGTCCATCCGATAAGCTGACGGGTTTTCAACGCCGCAATCGTCTTATTGGTATGCACCAACGACAGGCCTAGCGCATCGGCGAGGTCTTGTTGGCGAAAGGGAAACCGCATCTTGTGATCCTGCGCACCGCCGCAGGCCTCCATACGAAGATAAATCCTGACCAATGCCCATGCCACGGCCTGTAGTGCGGTGCGTCTGCCCACGGTTGTCAGCGCTTCGCCCAAGAAGTGCTCTTCGACGGCAGCAAGCCATGCCAGTTCGAAGCCGCGTTCAGGCTCCGCTTTAATAAAGGACCAGAGTTCGGAGCGATCAAATACACACAGCGTCAGCTTGGTTGTGGCCTCAACCGAATGCCCCATTTCACCCATGACCCCAGCCTGAAGGCCGATAAAATCACCTGGGAAAACGAAACTGAGAACTTGTCGTTCTCCATTTGGTAACAACCGATACCGAATGCCCATACCATGCAAGATCGTATAGAGTTGTGGGCTGTTCGATCCTTGCAAAAGTATCGGGGTCCCGGCATCCACGACCAGTTCGCCGACCTTAAAGCGCTGCATGTCGCTTACCTGATCATTGGTCAGCCCGGCAAACAATGCTTTGCGTCTGAGAGGGCAATATTCGCAACTCGTGGCCATGATATGGGGTCCCTTTGTAAGGTATGGTTAAGGTAATCTGACCTGGGCTCTAATCGACTATAACGCAGTTGGTAGCTGTTCCATATGTTAAATGACGTGTGGTCAAGTGTCTGGGTTTCCGACAACTGGTGTGTCATAACATGCGTCAAATCGTCATAGATCCGACTAGGAAGCAGTTTGAAATGAAACGCTCGCCCGAGGTTGCTTTGCCAACCTAGCCTCCTATGTTAGAAATACTGTTGGAGCCTGTTTGGGCATAAGTCCATATCAAAACATGATTATCTGAGCTGAAGAAAGGAATTCCAAAATGAATGCCAAGACAAAAAACAACGTCGAACCCGCGGATGTAGCTGATCAGTTGGCAACGCTCCGCGCTGACATCAGCACGTTGACCTCAACTGTCTCTGATCTTGCCAAACTAAAAGGCGCTGAATTGTCCGACGCGGCAAAAGATCAAATCGCATCAGCGAAAAATGTCGCTGCGGCACAATCTGAGGCGGCAAAGCAGCAGGCGGCGCAGCTGCAGGACCAGGCCAATGAATTTGTCCGTACGCAACCCGCAACAGCCGTCGGTATGGCTGCCGCGCTGGGTTTTGTGATCGGCATGTTGATGACGCGGAAATAACCAGTGTTTTCGATCAAGAAAAAAGCCACGCAAACCGCAAAACGCGCCGGTCTTTTGACTGTGGGCGGCATCTTGTGCGCGATTGGTGTTGGCTTTTTCACTCTGGCTGCGTGGCTCTATCTGTTGACGGTTGTATCCGCCTTGCAAGCGGCATTGATTATTGGTGCCGGATATTTTGGTATCGGATTGATCATGATTGGTTTGGGGACAAAAAAACCTCATCAACCTGAGCCATTGCGCGATCCCGAAACCGCTCGGCAACCGGATGTGCCTCCGCTGCTGCAAGCCTTGCTGTTCGGCATTGAGGCTGGCAGCAAAGTGTCAGGAAAAAGAAAAAACTAAAGCTGGATGTAAATCCATGCTTGTGAACGAGGTGTGCTGAGGAGTGATTTCGCAGGGCCTCGATGAACTCCGTCGTGTGAAAACGATAATAGATTTGAAGGGAAAAACGATGAACCGGATTGTTTACATTGTTGGCCTTATCGTTGTTGTATTGGCGATCTTGTCTTTTTTCGGACTGCGCTAAGACGTGAATGGTAGGCAATTGATGCTAAGGCACTTGGTAAAATATATCACGATTATCGGCATGGCCACGTTCATACCGATGCCACTTGCCGCAGAGCAGGTGGGAAATGTCGACGTTGATTGGCTTGGAAACGATATTGTTATCGAGGCATTTTCAGATCCGGACGTAAGCGGTGTGACCTGTCATGTGGCTTATTTTGATCGAGGTGTGCTGGACCGGCTTAAGAAAGGCAATTGGTTTGAAGACCCATCAAATTCGGCGATTTCGTGCCGCCAAACCGGGCCAATTACCATTGGTGACATTGAACGCGACGACGAAGGTGAAAGCGTTTTTTCAGAACGCCGTTCGATCGTTTGGAAATCACTGAAGGTCACACGTATTTTTGACGCTGAAAACCAAACCCTGATCTACATCGCCCATGCGCGCGAGCTTCAAGAAGGCTCCGCTAAAATGTCAATTTCGACCATACCCTTGTATCAAACGAAGTAGCTAAACTGCTGTTTGCTGGGTCCAAACCAAACTGAGAGATCACCATTCGTTAGTGATTTTGAGTATCTACATTTAGAGGAAGCCGATGGAAGATGACATCAGAGCCCTTCGCAGGAGTGTCGGACTACTCGCCATTCTCTCGGTGTTCGTCGTTGCGTATTTCGCGCGAGATTTGATTTTGCCCATTTTGTTGGGCTTTCTCATGGCGCTGACGCTGAGCCCAATCAACCGCTCAATGCAAAAGATCGGGATTCCTGCGGGTCTTTCTGCGGCAGTTCTCATACTTCTCAGTGCATCTGTGATATTTGGCATGCTCTACTTTGCAGGTGAGGTGGCACGGTCTTGGACACAGGATGTACCGGGGATCATGCGCGAATTGCAGCAGAAACTCAGAGGGATTTCAGAAACCATCGACGCTGTCCAAGATGCCTCTGAAAAGGTGCAGGACGCTACGGTCGCCAAGAAACCGGGCACACAGGAGGTCGTCGTGCGCCCGCCAGGGTTGCTCAATTCTGCGGTGTCGGTCGCGTTGAGTACAGTTGCAACAGCGGGTGTGGCCCTTGGTCTGGCGTTGTTCTTGTTGGCGTCCGGCGATCTTTTCTACGCAAAACTCGTGCAGGCGTTCCCAACCATGCGCGAAAAGAAAAGGGCGTTGGCAACCGTTTACGGTGTCGAACGGCAGGTGTCAGGATATCTGCTGACGATCACCATCATCAATGCGGGACTTGGTCTAGTGGTATGGGGCGCGCTTTGGCTTTTGGGGTTGGAATATGCATATTTCTGGGGCATCGCGGCATTCCTATTGAATTATCTACCGATTTTGGGTGGTTTGGCCGGCACTGTTTTGGTTGGTGTACACGCCATCATTTTCTTTGATAGTCTGTCATATGCCTTGTTGGCACCCATTGCCTATCAGGTGCTGACATCAAGTGAGGCTCAGTTTGTGACGCCCTACATGATTGGTAAACGCATGGAACTTAACATTGTAGCGGTGTTCCTGACCGTGGTGCTCTGGGGCTGGCTTTGGGGCATCGCGGGGGCATTGGTCGCGGTGCCATTCTTGCTGATCTTCAAAGTATTCTGCGACAACTTTGAAAGTCTCAGCACCATCGGAAATTTCTTAGGCCCGGCAGGGCCAAAACCCAGCAGCAAAGCAGAATGACAGTCGTGCGCGTGATCGGATAAGTGCTGACAAACGCGGGCACGAAAAAAGGCCGCCTTCGCAAAGGCGGCCCTCATCTGGCAAAACACTCAAATTCAGTTTGAGTTTAGAAAGTCATCCACTTCCTGCTTCGCTTCTTCCTTTGTCTTACCGTATTTGGCCTGAATTTTGCCTTCCAGCGCCTCACGGTCGCCGTTCACTTCGGCAATTTCGTCGTCCGTCAATTCGCCCCATTTGGCTTTAACATTGCCGGTCATTTCTTTCCATTTACCTTCGATTTGATCCCAATTCATGAGTTCATCCTTTCGTGTAAAGTTACAGCCAGTATTGGCTTATCGGTCGTTTGAATATGTGTGTTCGCCCCGAACGCACATCATGTCGCATGTGTCTTTGCGTTGCTCAGACTTGGCTTTGGCCAGCGCGCGGGCCTGCGAAAAACCAGATGATGAAACCGACAATCGGCAGCACAATTACCAGCAGTGACCAAAGCACTTTTTTACCTGTTGAGGCACCAGATCCGATGATTGACACGATCGCCCAGATATCGAGAGCCAATACGATCAGCCCACCTATTCCATTCACTTGCATCATTTTGTTCTTCCTATCTTCACAATTTCAGACTGCACCGTAGCGACATTTTGGGCAGTCAAGAGGTTGGCTGGGATTAACTCCCGTCGCACCATGTATTCAAACATCCGTATGTTTTGCTCGGATTGTTTGGCATCCTGCACCGTCTCGATCTTAGCACGAGGGACATTTAAGTAGCGCAGATACCAGCGAACCGTTGAAGGCCCGCCTAACGGGCAGGATACAGGTCAGGTGTTACCCCACAGCCCAACTGCCCGGTACATCTTATGACATAACATGTGTTGGATTAATTAGGCGACGCAAGGGCAAGAACCTCTGCCATTTTGACATAGCGCCTATGCGTCTGTGGCGGGTTGCAACTTACCAATGTTAGCGCCATCTCTGCGGTGCAGCGAAAATACCGCGCTGCAGCAAGAGAAAAGGAAATACATCATGTCTATGGTAACTTCGCCAAACACGTCTTGGCTCAAGAATGCTCTGATTGGGCTGCAGACGTATGTTTCCAACCAGCGGGCGGCTGCAAAAAACGCAGCAGCACGCCGCGCCAAATATCGCGAGACCTTTGCGGAACTGAGCGCATTGTCAGATCGTGATCTGAACGACATCGGCATTGCCCGTTCGGATATCGATTGGTTGGCGACACAAGAAAGCTTGAAAGCTTAACCAACATCGCAAGCCGCGATAGTGTGTTTCAATTGACGGCCAAGTGGGCCGTCAACTGACGCTCAGGTTTCTTTTTTGTCATTCACAATCGTCATCTGCGCCAACCCGCTTTGGCCTAAATCGACCTTGGCGAACGGGCCGCCGTGGCACATCTGGCCGGGGTCGGTCACGTCAACGGGGCCATCCTCAGCCAGCACTTTTTCAGCAAACTGTTCGGCATTGTCCTTGGGGCGATACCCCAGAAATGATGCCTTGGCGTTGTCCACTGGGCAGCGGTCATTATTCGACACGCCATAAATAATGCTGAACCCGACCGATGGCGTGTCCACAGCGCGGGTTACAAGCTGGATCAGATCGTCATAAGACAGCCACGACCCCAGGGCGCGTGAGTTGTTGACCTGAGCGGCGGACAGAATGCGCAGATGCACGGATTCCATGCCGCGTTTGTCCCAATACATCGACCCCAGATCTTCGGTGAAACACTTGGCCAGACCATAAAATGTATCAGGGCGGTGCGGCGCGTCAATACCAATGAAATCTGCCTTCTTGTGCATGCCAACCGCGTGGATTGACGACGCATAGACCACACGCCGCACACCGGCCTGATAGCCCGCTTCCCAGATGTTGTAGGAACCGATGAAGTTCGGACCCAGCAATTCTTCAAATGGTTTTTCATCCACGATTGCGCCAAAATGCACGACCATATCCGCACCTTCAAGCAACGGCTTGATCTGGTCCATCTGCGCCAGATCGGCCTTGGCATAGCTTTCGCCCGCATAGAGCTTGCCAATGTCATCCGCGATATCGGTGCTGACCAATTCGTCACACATCGCGGCCAAAGGTTCACGCAAGTACGATCCAAGGCGACCAGCAGCCCCCGTTAAAACCAGTTTCTTAAGCTTCATGTCAACATCCCATCTCTTGTCATTTCAAACCAACTTGCCGCGCACATTGGCCAGCAAATTATCCGCCCCACGCGCCAGTAATCCAGCATCCGACCCGCAGGCGACAAAGCTGAACCCATCATTCAGCAGTTGAGCTGCAAAATCGGGATCCGACACCAATGTCCCAACGGGCATCCCGCGTTCCATCAATTTGCGCGCCGCTGGGCGGATCAGTGCCCAAATATCTTCATGCATCGGATTGCCCAGAATTCCCATGTCCGCACCGATGTCGGCAGGGCCAAAGAATATCCCGTCGATACCTTCCACAGTTGCAACATCCAATGCTTTATCAACCGCTTGCACGGTCTCTAGCTGGATCAGGATCGCGGTCTGGTTTTCTACTTCCGAATAATAATCCGTCACCCGGCCAAATTTATTGCCGCGCATGGTGCCTGCGACCCCCCGCACTCCGCGCGGCGGATATCGGCACGCCGCAACAGCGGCGCGGGCTTCGTCCACCGATTGCACCATCGGGAAAAGCAGCCCCGGTACACCCATATCCAGCAGGCGCTTGACCTTGACCGCGTCGTTCCAATCGGGGCGCACAATCGCCGTGGTATCGCTGGCCGCAAACGCCTGAAGCTGGCCCAGAAGTGATCCCAACTCATTCGGGCTATGTTCCATATCCAGCAACGCCCAGTCGTATCCGGCGGGCGCAACGGCTTCTGCGGCATAGGCGTGGCTCAAAGACACCCAAAGCCCGATCTGTTGCCGCCCTTTTCGGATCGCATCCAAAAAACAATTGGTTTTCAACTTCATATAACGGCCTTTTCCACAAAGGTTTCGCCCTTTTCAAGGCGCTCATAGTTAAACGGGCTAAGATCAAGCGACCTATATTCACCATTAGCAATCAATTCTGCCATGCCACGCCCGATGGCGGGAGATTGTTGCAATCCATGTCCGGAAAATCCGTTCAGAAAGGCAAAGTTGGCGACTTTGGTATGCATCCCCAGAATCGCGTTTTGGTCAAAGGTGTTATAGGCGTAATGCCCGACCCATTCATTGATGACCTTGACTTGTTCAAAGGCTGGCACGCGGGTCGCAATAATCGGCCAGACCTTTTCTTGCCAGAGCGAATGATCAAAGCCAAAGTCGTCATACGCCACATCGGGATCGACATCAGGCGGGCATCCGGCGAGGTAATATTTCCCCTCGGATCGCATGTGCACACCCGAGGGATCAATGGTCAAAGGCAGATCACGGTCCAGTGGATTGGCCGCGTCGAAAATAAAGGTATAGCGCTTGCGTGGGACCACGGGCAGGTCGATGCCCGCCATCCTTGCCGTTGCCGCCGCCCGCGGGCCAGAGCAATTGGCGACTGTGCCACAACCGATCATAGCGCCGGATTTCAACGTTACGGAGTCCACTGCTGATTTCGCAGCGTTCAGGGTCATGTCCACAACCTCATCATGGATATATTCGACACCGTTCCGGCGCGCCATGCGTTTGAACCAGTCAAACATCGTGCCGCCGTCAAAATATCCTTCATCGACTAAATTATGGTTGGCGGCGATGATATCATCCAACTGATAAAACGGATAAGCGGCAGCAATCTCATCGCGACTCATGTGCTTGGTCTGCGCACCTAACGACGCTTGGATTTGCTGCGCCTCACGCAATGACGCCGCGAACTCGGGCGTGTCGGCAAGGTACATGTAACCATAACTTTGCAACGGTAAATGCGGCACTTCAGGATCGCCGCCCATGTAGTTGCGGAAGTCCTTGATGAACGTGGCTCCGAATTGTGAGACCTGAATATTGATGCGGTTGCTGAATTGCTGGCGGATGCAGGAATTGGTGTGGCTGGTTGAGGCGAATGCGTAAGTGGGATCGCGTTCGATCACCAAAACGCGGCCATCGAAACCGGGCATCTGGGTCAGCCACCATGCTAGGGACGAGCCGTAAATCGCGCCGCCGACGATCACAACATCATAGGTTTTGTGTTTTGGCCCGCTCATTTTATCTCCCTCGCGCAGTCGGCTCATTGGCCAGATCGCAGGGCGGAATGTCAACTGATACTAACCAGCTGCCAGTGCCTTTGCATCGCGCGCCATCAGGGCAATCACCTGCCGTAACATATCGCTGTCTTTGGGGTTGGACGCATTGCCATCAAGACCGCGTTTAAACACACCCTGAAGGATCGCCAGCAGCCGGAAATACGAGAACACGACGTAGAATTTCCAGTTCTGCGGTCGCGATATTCTGCGTCGTTCGCAGTAGAGATCAACATATTCATCCTCGGACGGCAGCCCAATCTCCGCATGGTCTACCCCCGCCAAGCCGCGAAAATGTCCGGCATGGGGCAACCGCCAGTGCATACATTGATAGGCCAGATCGGCCAGCGGATGGCCCAGCGTCGAGAGTTCCCAATCCAGTAAAGCTGCAATGGTTTCAGCCTCTTGCGCAAAGATCATGTTGTCGATGCGGTAATCGCCATGGACAATCGCGCTGGACCCATCATCAGCGACCATGTTGGCAGTGAGCCAATCCATTATCCAATCGGCGTCTGGTAAAACCTCTGTCGCCGCATCACGGTACTGGCCGGACCAACGGCCAACTTGGCGTTCGAAATAATTACCGGGCTTGCCGAAATCCCCAAGGCCCACCGCGACCGGATCAACTGAATGCAGCGCGGCAAGCGTGGCGTTCATCGCATCATAGACGCGGGCGCGGGCGGGGCTGTCCAATTCCGGCAAGGCAGGATCCCAGAATATTCGGCCCTGCACCATCTGCATCACGAAAAACTGCGTGCCGATCGGGCTGTCAGCGCCCGAAAGATGCAGCACCTTTGGCACCGCCACATCTGTATCCGCGAGCGCCTGCATCACACGATATTCACGATCCACCGCATGGGCGGATTTCAACAAGGTGCCAGGTGGTTTGGCCCGCAACACAAACTGCCGCGTACCGGAGGTGATTTTATACGTCGGATTCGACTGACCATCGGAAAATTTGGTGATGGTGTCGAGCGCCTCGAACCCCTCAACATGGGTCTGCAAATACGTCTGTAATACGTCGGTATCGTATCGGTGCACGTGATTTTCCTTTGGCCCATGGACAAGCTGGCGCAATCTAAGCAAGTCTGCGGTCAAGGGGAAAGCCCCCGCTTGCGTCAGCCCAAAGGAAACCAGCCGATGAACTTCGACATGCGCCCCGAAAACCGTGAGCTTTTGGATAAGGTCGTAGCGATGATCCGGGATGAGGTGATCCCGCTCGAAGACGCCTATCATGCGGAAGTCGGCGAGGGGGATCGGTGGGCATATACGGATCGACAGGCCGAAATCCTTGAAGGGTTAAAGGCCACGGCCAAGGCGGCCGGGTTGTGGAATTTTTGGCTGACAGACAGTGATAAAGGCTTTGGCCTGAGCACGGTTGAATACGCGCTGTTTGCCGAAGAGATGGGCAAGACCCCATTGGGGGCCGAAGTGTTCAACTGCTCGGCACCGGACACCGGCAATATGGAAGTGTTTGAACGCTACGGCACGCAGGCGATGAAGGACAACTGGCTGACGCGTTTGCTTGATGGGAAAATCCGCTCGGCTTACCTGATGACCGAACCGGATGTGGCAAGCTCAGACGCGACCAATATCCGCATGGCCTGTGTTCGGGACGGCGACGACTATGTGCTCAACGGTGAAAAATGGTGGGCGTCTGGTGCGGGTGATCCGCGCTGCAAGGTTTACATCGTAATGGTTAAAACCGGGGGGGACGACCTGCCCAAACATAACCGCCAGTCGATGATTGTGGTTGATGCCGCGACGCCGGGGATCGAAATTTTGCGTCCGATGCAGGTCTATGGCCATGACGACGCGCCGCATGGGCATATGCATATTAGCTTCACGGATGTACGGGTGCCTGCCGAAAACCTGTTGTTAGGCGAAGGGCGCGGATTTGAGATTGCCCAAGGCCGCCTTGGGCCGGGTCGCATCCATCACTGCATGCGTGCAATTGGGCAGGCCGAGGCGGCTCTGGAACTGATGTGCCGTCGGTCGCTGGACCGTGAGGCCTTTGGCAAGCCTTTGGCCAGTCTCGGTGCGAACTACGACATCATCGCGGAATGCCGGATGGAGATTGAGATGGCCCGCCTGCTGTGCCTCAAGGCGGCGTGGTATATGGATCAGGGCGACAAACGCGCTGCTGCCCCGTGGATCAGCCAGATCAAAGTCATTGCCCCGCGGGTCGCTCTCAAGGTCATTGATGAGGCGGTGCAGATGCATGGCGCGCAAGGCATTTCGCAGGACACCCCGTTGGCCCACGCATGGACCCACGTGCGCACGTTGCGGCTTGCTGATGGGCCGGACGCCGTCCACCGCCGCCAAGTCGCGCGCGCAGAGTTGCGAAAATATACCCAGCAAAAGGTTTGACACAGCGCTGTTACGGGCATCCGTCCGTTCGGCACACTGATCTGTCGGTTTTAAGGATTGAGAATCTAAGCGTTCTCTCGCATGCTTGGGTCCATGAAAAGCCCTTTGATTGACAACCTTCAATACGCAAACTTCTCTCCCAAGATATTTGAACAGATGCGGGAAGGGAGGGTGGACGCGGTGCATGTCAC
>JBPOFE010000047.1:0-20735 GCA_051252035.1 Sulfitobacter sp. | reverse complement strand
CGCGTCGGGCAAAATGAGCCCGCGGAAGAGATTATTAACCTACGACATCTTGTGACTGAGGTGTGCAGTGACGGACAAGATGCGTTTGAATTTTGCAGAAAGCCGCACGGCAGTTTGCCCATCTCCCACCTTATATAGTAATGCTCGATCTGAATATGCCGCGTATGGGGACTTGGAATTTCTGGATGCCGTTCGTGCCGACGCAGCGCTTTTACGGGTGGTGGTTTTGTCTTTGCCACATCTGATACCTCTGACGATGTCCGGTCAGCCTATAGTCGGAATGTGGCTGGCTACATCGTTAAGGAAAACTCGTCAGAGACCTTCGCAGCAGAGTTGGAAATGCTGGAATCCTATGTACGGATGGTTGAATTGCCGATTTGACCGTGGGTAAGGCCAGATTCCCGCAGCACTATGAATAAAGGGGCGTGCCACATGACACGCCCCTTATGATTTTGGCTTACCCGTCCATCTGCATTTCTAGCGAAACGCGTCTGTCAGGGTCACGCCTTCGCCAAAGCGAAAGGTGCTTACATCATGCCGCCCATGCCGCCCATGTCAGGCATGCCGCCGCCCATGCCACCAGCTGCGCCGCCATCTTTCGATGGACGATCCGCAACCATAGCTTCGGTGGTGATCAGCAGACCTGCGATAGATGCTGCGTCTTGCAACGCGGTGCGCACAACCTTGGCCGGGTCAATCACACCAAACTTGAACATGTCGCCATATTCTTCGGTCTGGGCGTTAAAGCCGAACTTCAGATCGTCACTTTCGCGGATTTTGCCCGCGACGACGGAGCCGTCTACGCCCGCATTTTCAGCAATCTGACGCAGTGGCGCTTCGAGCGCTTTGCGCACGATTGTAATACCGACGTTCTGATCGTTGTTTTCGCCTGTAAGGCCTTCGAGCTTTTTCGCGCCCTGAACCAAAGCAACACCACCGCCAACAACGATACCTTCTTGAACCGCTGCGCGTGTCGCGTTCAGTGCGTCATCGACGCGGTCTTTACGCTCTTTCACTTCGGTTTCAGTCATGCCGCCAACGCGGATCACGGCAACACCGCCTGCCAGTTTGGCAACGCGTTCCTGCAGCTTTTCCTTGTCGTAGTCAGATGTGGTTTCTTCGATCTGTGTACGGATCTGGGCCACGCGTGCTGCGATTTCGGCTTTCTCACCGGCACCGTCGACAATTGTGGTCTCATCTTTAGTGATCGACACTTTCTTGGCCGAACCCAGCATGTCCATCGTCACAGATTCCAGCTTCATGCCGAGGTCTTCGGAAATCACCTGACCACCTGTAAGGATCGCAAGATCTTGTAGCATCGCTTTGCGGCGATCACCAAAACCCGGTGCCTTAACAGCTGCGATTTTCAAGCCGCCACGCAGTTTGTTAACCACGAGAGTTGCCAGCGCTTCGCCTTCAACATCTTCTGCGATGATCAGCAAAGGCTTTTGTGACTGGATAACCTGCTCCAAGAGCGGCACCATTGGCTGCAGCGACGAAAGTTTCTTTTCGTGCAACAGGATGATCGCATCTTCGAGATCAACAGTCATTTTGTCGGCGTTTGTCACGAAATAAGGTGACAGGTAGCCGCGGTCGAACTGCATACCTTCGACAACATCGGTCTCTGTTTCCAGACCTTTGTTTTCTTCGACGGTGATCACACCCTCGTTGCCGACTTTCTGCATCGCGTCTGCGATCTGACGACCGATTTCGCTTTCGCCGTTGGCAGAAATTGTACCAACCTGGGCAACTTCATCGCTGTCAGACACTTCACGTGCTGCTGCTTTGATGGCTTCAACAACTTTGAGCGTCGCCATGTCGATGCCGCGCTTCAGGTCCATTGGATTCATACCAGCCGCAACAGATTTCAGGCCTTCCTGAACGATGGCTTGTGCCAAAACTGTTGCTGTTGTTGTACCGTCACCGGCTTCGTCATTGGTCCGGGAAGCAACTTCCTTAACCATCTGCGCGCCCATGTTTTCGAACTTGTCTTCCAGTTCGATTTCTTTCGCCACGGATACACCATCTTTGGTGATGCGTGGTGCGCCGAAAGATTTGTCCAGAACCACGTTACGGCCTTTTGGGCCCAGCGTGACTTTTACCGCGTTTGCAAGGATGTTCACACCCTTAAGCATTTTGTTGCGGGCATCGGTGTCAAATTTGACGTCCTTAGCAGCCATTTGTTTTCTCCATTTATATCGTTTTGATGTGAGCGTCTCAAAGATGGGTCAATGACCCGTCATCGCCTGCAAATCAGGTGATGATCCCCATGATGTCGCTTTCTTTCATCATCAACATTTCTTCACCATCAAGTGTGACTTCCGTGCCGGACCATTTGCCAAACAGGATTTTGTCACCAGCTTTTACAGCCATCTCGATCAGTTCGCCGCTATCTTTGCGTGCGCCTTCACCTGTGGCGACAACTTCACCCTCAGAGGGCTTTTCCTTAGCGGACTCAGGAATGATCAACCCACCAGAGGTTTTTTCTTCGCTTTCCGTGCGGCGTACCAGCACGCGGTCATGAAGCGGTTTTAATGCCATCTTTGCAGCTCCTTAAGGCTCAAGATTTCCTTCTTAGCCTGACATTCCCAAATGGAATCATCAGGCGTTATCACTCAACATGTACGAGTGCTAACGGCGCATAGCTAGGCATCAGCAAAGAGTTAGTCAACATATCAATCCCAAAAAATGCATGCCCTTGAACAGGTCCCTTTGCCTTGGCCCCGCGAATGTCTTAGCTATCGGGCAGTTCAGCTCGTCAAAGGTGATTTATTCATGCGATTCCTATGTTTGCTCGTGTTGTTGGTTTTGCCCGGCGCAGTTTGGTCCGCCTGTGAAGGTCAGGATATCCGCAGCAGTTTGAACGCAGCAGCACGTGCCGAAATTGAAGATCGTCTGGCGGAGGTACCGTATCAGACCGGCAACCACTGGACCGCGACCAAGGGCGATCGGGTGATGCATATCATTGGCACGCTCCATATCGACAATCCGCAGATGGCCGCCTTGTCGACCCGATTGCAGCCTATCATCGAAAAAGCGGACCTGCTGTTGGTCGAAGCGACGCTGGAAGACCAGAAACAGTTGATGCGGGATATGGCGACCAAACCCGATCTGGCATTCCTGACCGGCCCCACCCTGATCGAGCTGATGCCCGAAGAGGATTGGGATGCGCTGGCCCAAGCCGCGCGCGAACGTGGCATTCCTGCGTTCATGGCGGCCAAATTCCAGCCATGGTATCTGTCACTGATCCTGTCGATGTCGCCTTGCGCCGTGAAAGAGGCCGCCAAAGGTGGCGAGGGGCTAGATCACCGCTTAATGACCATCGCGGCTGAGGCCGATGTGCCCGTCGCGTCACTTGAACCCTACACAACCGTCTTTTCACTTTTTGCGCAGGATTCGTTGGAAGAACAGATTTCATTGCTGTCGGTCGGGATCCTGCCAACGGAGGTGTCTGAAAACGCCACCACAACACTGGTCGCGCAGTATTTCGAAGAGGCCCATATGGCCGCACTTGAAACATCGCGGGTTTACACGCGACCACTTGTCAAAATGCCACCATCCGAATTCGATATCCTGTATGATGAATTCATCGACCTGATCGTGGATGAGCGCAACAAAAACTGGCTGGGCCCCATCGAGGACGCCAAAGGTGAACTGATCGTTGTCGCCGCAGGGGCGCTGCATCTGGGGGGCGAATTCGGGCTACTGAATATGTTGGAACAGCTTGGGTATACGCTGGAACGTCAGCCCTTCTGAACCACCCTCAGGTTCCCAGAATGCGTCCGCTTGCATTGACTGCTTCTGCCCCGGCGGGAGTCAGCCCATAAACCCCTTTTTCTACTTTCTCAAACCAGCCGTAATGGTTGTCGCGCATCACGCGGGTGGCGACGGATACGCCGGTTTCTTTCGCGACATCAGCGCCTTTGCAGGCGCCCGCCTCAAACAGATAAACCGCCAGTTTCAACGCATCCTGACGATAGGCGGTCACCAGTCCGGCGCGGGTCTGCCCGCCATCATTGGGATCACCTTGCCGCCGGGCGAATTCACGCAGCAAACGCCCTTGTTTCTTTGCTGATTTGCGCGGCGCGTAAGGGCCGGGATCGCAATGCACTTCGAGGTGGTTATCGCTTAGCCGGACCGTGATCAGCCCAAGACTCAGCCGCCGGGCCAGTTTCACATTGTCTTTCAGCGCCTTGCCAAAGCGTTTGCCCGGCACCCGCGCCACGGCCATATAAACATCATCCGTCAGCGCCAAACGAGCCACACATTGATGAAAAAGCGCCAGCGAAAACCCAAGTTTCAACTCAACAACGATCGGTGGTTCCACCCCTCTGACCGCCACGACATCCGCCGCGCCAACCTCGGATTTCACCACATATCCCTGATCTTCTAGGAATGATTTGATCGGGGGGTAGAGATCGGTTTCGCGCGCATTGCTCATGAATGGCAAGATATCAGTATTCCCAAACCAATGAGAAGCCCCTAACCTGCGCCTATGACACGTGATGAATTCAACGCATTTTGCGCTGACCTGCCGCACACAACACATGTAGTTCAATGGGGCAATGCGGATGTGTGGAAGGTCGGCGGCAAGGTTTTTGCCATCGGTGGCTGGGCCGAAGGCCGTGATGCGTTTACCTTTAAAGTCTCCGAATTGGCGTTTGAAGTTCTTTCTGACAGTCCCGGTTGCCGCCCTGCGCCTTATCTGGCGTCACGTGGGATGAAATGGATCCAGGATTATGCTGATCCGGGACTGTCTGAGGATAGCTTGAGGGATCACATTCGTGCCTCCTATGACATGATTGTAGAAGCGCTGCCTAAGAAAAAACGCGCCGAGCTGGGGCTATAATGCCGCATTGCAGCAAGGATTGGGTGACAAGCCAATCCAACCTGCTATAACCCGCGCAAATTCATCTATTGAACGCAGGACCTATCCCATGACCACGCTCGTTTTTGGCCACAAATCACCCGATACCGACAGCACCGGAAGCCCGATCATCTGGGCGTGGTATTTGAATGAAATCAAAGGTGTGCCAGCCAAGCCCGTTCTTTTGGGTGAGCCGAACACCGAAGCGTTGTTCATGCTCAAGCATTGGAAACTCGACAAACCCGAAATCATGACGAATTTGGCCGCCGACACGCCAGTGGTGATTGTGGACACCAACAACCCTGCTGAATTACCCGCCAACATCAATGATGCCGACATCACCGGGATCATCGACCACCACCGTTTGGTGGCTGGTCTGGAAACCCGTGGCCCGATTGAGATCAACATCCAACCGCTCGCCTGTACCGCGACAATTATGTATAAAATGATCGGTGACGACTGGGCCAAAGCCCCGCGCGAGGTCAAAGGCGCTGCATTGTCGTGCATCCTGTCTGACACTTTGGAGTTCCGCAGCCCAACCACCACAGACGAAGACCGCGCGATTGCCAATGCCTTGGCCGATGATCTGGCTGTCAATATTACCGATTACGCCACGGATATGTTCGCCGCAAAATCAGATGTTTCCGCGTTTTCCGAAGCGGAGCTTTTGCGGATGGACAGCAAGGAATTCGATCTGGATGGCACGAATTTGCGAGTATCGGTTCTAGAGACCACATCCCCTGCCCCGCTTATGGCCCGCAAAGATGCGCTGATGGCCGCAATGCCGGGCGTGGCTGAAGAGGACAATGCGGCGCAGGTATTGCTGTTCATCGTCGACATCTTGAACGAAGAAGCGACGCTTTTGGTGCCAAATGACATGGTCAAACACATCGCTGAAAAAAGCTTTGGTGCGACCGTAACTGGCGACAACGTGGTCTTGCCCGGTATCATGAGCCGTAAAAAGCAGATCATTCCGAACCTCGCCATGTGATCAAAGCAGCGCTGTTTCATCTATGCGCCGTTTCACGTAAAGCTGCGCCAACGAAAATCAGGAGCAGCTATCATGACACGGATCGTCGAAACCCTCGCTGAGATTTCCGCGCAATACGATGCGCTTTTTGTCGATCTGTGGGGCTGCGTGCACAATGGTGTGACGGCATTGCCAGATGCCGTCGCGGCGTTGCAAACCTATCGCAAATCGGGCGGTAAAGTCGTGTTGGTCACCAATTCACCGCGTCCGCGTGCAGGTGTTGTCAAACAGCTGGTGCAGTTCGGCGTGCCCGATGATGCGTGGGATACGATTGCGACCTCGGGCGATTCTGCGCGGTCGGCGATGTACCGCGGTGCAGTTGGCAACAAAGTCTGGTTCATTGGCGAAGACCGCGATCAAAAGTTTTTTGAGCCGCTCAACCTGTTAGAAAACCCTGTTTCGATTGAACAGGTCGCTCTGGAAGACGCAGAGGGCATCGTCTGTACCGGCCCCACTGATCCAATGGCGGATCCGGCAACCATGCGACCGCAATTTCTGCTTGCCAAACAACGTGGGTTAAAACTGCTCTGCGCCAACCCCGATATCGTTGTGGACCGGGGCGAGGTGCGTGAATGGTGCGCGGGCGCGTTGGCGGCGCTTTATACTGAAATGGGTGGCGAGAGCCTGTATTTCGGCAAACCGCATCCGCCGATCTATGATCTGGCGCGGCGGAGATTGTCGGCACTGGGCCGTGACGTGCCTGATGACCGGATTTTAGCTATCGGTGATGGGGTGCTGACCGACATCAAAGGGGCAATAGGTGAAGATATCGATTCTCTTTTCATCTCTGGTGGTCTGGCCGCATCAGAAACCAAAACTGGCTTTCAGCCCGATGAAACTGCGCTAAACGTTTATTTAGAAAAGGAAATGTCTGCACCCACCTATACAATCGGGTTTCTACGTTAGATATTTTTCCCTTGATTTTCTGCGCTTGCAAAGTAATAAAGTTGCCAAACTGACAATCACGACGTCACTTTATTGCTTGAAGGTAAGATATGTTGGACAACCTACCGCGCGGCACGATCTGCATTGAAGATATCGAAATTGGCATGACCCGCTATTTGCGCAAGGTCGTGACGGATGAAGATATCGAAATGTTCGCGCAGATTTCCACAGACCGTAACCCGGTACATTTGGACGATGATTATGCCCAAGATACCATTTTCGAGGGTCGGATCGCGCATGGCATGTTGACGGCTGGCTTGGTGTCGGCAGTAATTGGGGAACAATTGCCCGGGCATGGCACGGTCTATCTGGGCCAATCGTTGAAATTCTTGGCCCCCGTTCGCCCCGGCGACATGGTTTATGCCGAGGTCAAAGTGACCGATATCGAGTTTTCAAAACGCCGGGTAAAAATGGATTGCCATTGCGCCGTCGATGGCAAGAAAGTGTTGGTGGGTGAGGCAACTGTGCTGGCACCGTCACGCAAATTCGACTGAGCTAACGCTGATACCGAGGCGCGCCTTGCCACTGGCTTGCGTCAAGGCTACGCAAGGCACATGCGGATCGTACGAGATTATCAATTCATAGAAGAACAAGATCGCGGTGCCACTGCCGCGATTGGCAATTTTGATGGCGTACACCTTGGCCATCGCTCGGTCATCGAAGTGGCGCGGCTTGCCGCCCCCAACGCGCCCTTGGGTGTGGTAACGTTCGAGCCGCATCCACGCGAATATTTTGCCCCCGATACGCCACCCTTTCGGCTGATGGGCCGTGACGCACGCGCCTCACGGCTGGAAAAGCTGGGGGTTGAACGGCTTTATGAGCTTGGGTTTAACACTGCCCTTGCATCGCTCACCCCACGTGAATTTGCCGGTGATGTGCTGCGTGATGGACTTGGGTTAGAGCATGTCGTGGTGGGTGCCGATTTTTGTTTTGGCAAAGGTCGCGCTGGCACGGCGCGAGACCTGGTGAAATTTGGTGCTGAGTTCGGCTTTGGCGTGACGATTGCCCCGCTTATGGCGCAAGGTGCGCAGACCGTTTCATCCACTGCAATCAGGCAGGCGTTGAGCGCGGGAAACCCCCGTGAAGCCGCCGCAATGCTGGGCCATTGGCACCGTATTGAGGGGCCAGTGATCAGCGGTGAACAGCGCGGGCGTGAGTTGGGTTTTCCCACAGCAAACATGTCGATTGAGGGCCTGCATCCCCCTGCTTTTGGCGTCTATGCGGTATTCGTTGACGTGCTTGAGGGGCCGTTTCAAGGCAGTTACCAAGGCGCTGCGAGCCTTGGGGTACGCCCGATGTTCGGTGAAAACACGGCCAACCTTGAAACCTATCTTTTTGATTTTAAAGGCGATCTCTATGGCACGCCACTGTCGATTGCTTTGGTAGAACACCTGCGCGGTGAAGAAAAATTCGATAGCCTTGACGCGTTGATCACCCAGATGAACGCCGATTGCGCCCGCGCTCGCGACATTCTGGCGGCGCTATGAGCGACCCGATTGAACGCGCCGGATTGGCCAAACGGTTTTGGGAGAAAAAGCCGCTGAGCAAAATGTCCCAGGCGGAGTGGGAGGCGCTTTGTGATGGATGCGGAAAATGTTGTCTGAACAAGTTGGAAGACGAGGACACAGAGGAAGTTGCTCTGACCCGCGTGGCCTGTCGATTGTTGGATGATACGACCTGCCGCTGTGTGCATTACGAGAACCGTCATCAGTTTGTGCCAGATTGCATCGTGCTGAAGCCTGATAACCTTGATACCCACGCCTATTGGA
The DNA here is from genome assembly GCA_051252035.1 of Sulfitobacter sp. Lineage (GTDB taxonomy): Bacteria > Pseudomonadota > Alphaproteobacteria > Rhodobacterales > Rhodobacteraceae > Sulfitobacter. The sequence goes on along the minus strand of JBPOFE010000047.1, from coordinate 12,124 downwards.
TGCCACAAACTTGCGCCTATCGTCTGCTGTGGCAGGGCAAGCCGCTTTTTGATTGGCACCCGCTGATTTCCGGAACGGCACAATCAGTACATGACGCAGGGATCAGTGTGCGAGGCAACACGGTGTCCGAATTCGACACCCCTTTCGAGGAATGGGAAGACTATATTATTGAGGAACCGACCTGATGTTTTTTGCCTCTGACAACGCGGGCCCGGTGCATCCGCTGATCATGGACCGCATCGTTTCAGCCAACACCGACTATGCGATGCCCTATGGCAATGATCCAACGATGGACGAAGTTCGCAGTGCCATTCGTGCGACGTTTGAGGCACCAGAAGCGGTAGTGTATTTGGTGGCGACAGGAACGGCGGCAAATGCGCTGGCACTCGCGACATATTGCCAGCCGTGGCAGACGATATTTTGCTCCGAAGTTGCCCATATCCAAGAAGACGAGTGCAACGCGCCTGAGTTTTATGCAGGTGCCGCCAAACTGACTGTGATCCCGACCACCGACAAGATGACACCCGAAGGCTTGGCCGCAGCGATCAAACCGCGCGACCCTGCGGACGTGCACTCGGCACAACGCGGGCCCGTGTCGATCACCCAAGTGACGGAACGCGGGTCGGTGTACACATTGGATGAATTGCGTGCATTGACGGCGGTGGCCAAGCAATACGAGTTGCCTGTGCATCTTGATGGCGCACGGTTTGCCAATGCGATCATGGCACTTGGGTGCACAGCGGCAGAGATGACATGGAAATCTGGTGTTGATGTGGTCAGCTTTGGCGGCACCAAGAACGGCTGTATGGGTGTCGAGGCGGTTGTGTTCTTTGATCCAGCCAAGGCGTGGGAATTTGAATTGCGGCGCAAACGCGGGGCGCATCTGTTTTCCAAGCACCGTTTTTTATCCGCGCAGATGGCAGCATATTTACAGGATGATCTGTGGATGCACACCGCGCAAACTGCGAACGACAATGCCGCATATTTGGTCGCCGGGCTGCACAAAGCGGGCGCAGAATTCTTACATGAACCGCAGGCCAATATGATCTTTGCCAGCTTTCCACGCGCGGTGCATCACAAGCTGCACGCAGCTGGTGCGAAATATTATGTTTGGCAGGGATCGTTGGAAGGCCCGGATGATGCCATGCTTGGCGCGCGGCTGGTTTGTGACTGGTCGATCAGTCGGCAACAGATTGACGCCTTCCTCAGCCACTTCTAACTGCGTAACAACAGCCCGCGGATCGCATTGGCCACCTGAACAGGGTGCGTGATGGGGGCCATATGGCCTGCTTGATCAATCACCACCTGCAAGGCATTTGGCAATCGCCGCTCCAAGCCGTCAATGATCGCTGAAATGCAGGGGGCTGCCTCCGATCCACGGATCAGCAAAGTTGGCATCTCCACTGCATCCAGGATACCGGGTTCGAGCAATCCGGCGTTATCGTCATAAAGCAGACCAACCGTATCCGGGACAACATGAATGGCGCGCGTCATCGCAACGCGGGACCGTTCAGGAATGGCATCCCACGGGGTTGTCCTGCTCCACATGCGATTAAACAAGCGTGCGCCAAGCGGGCGATCACCCGCAACCATCGCCCCAATAAACGGTGCAATTTCACTGTCATGTTCACCCATTGTTTCCGGCGCATCGCGTGAGGCAACGGCAAAGAATACGGGTTCAATCAAGGTCAAACTGCGGACACGATCAGGTACATGCACCGCCAATCGCAAGGCTGTCATCGCGCCAAAAGAATGGCCGATGATGTCCATCGGCGCATCTTCCAACACAGACAACGCGGCCGCATAAACCGTGTCGGAAAAATCGCTGATCTCGTCCCAATCGGCGCTCTGACCATGGCTCGGCATATCAGGTGCAACCAACGTCATGTCCGCGCTTAACGCTTTGGTCACACCTGCCCAAGCGCCACCAAATGCCAAGGTGCAATGCAATGCTAACGCACGGCGCGGACCTTGGCCCATGACTGTAACATTGGGCTTAAAGCCCGCTTGTGGCCTCACAGTTTACCCGCAAGATGCGCGTCGAGGTCTTCGATCTTGTCCTGCCCCCAGAACCGTTGATCGCCAACGATATAAAACGGCGCACCAAACACACCTGCCTCAACCGCGTCTTCAAGATTTCGCGCATAGGTTTCGGCCCCGACAAGCATTCCTGAATCAGCGAGGGATGGATCAAATCCAGCCTCAGTCAAACAGGCACGCACCACTTCATCCTGCGCAATATCTTTGTCATCGGCCCAGACGTTGCGGCTGATTACATGCGCCAATTTGCCTAGATCGCCGCCTCCTGCATTTTGTGCCGCAATAAATGCATAGGATGCGGGCGCACCATTGGTCGGCCAATGTGCGGGTTTTAGATTGAAATCCATTCCTAATTTCCGCGCCTCGCGGTTCAATGCCTGCGCCCGGTATTCCATGCGGCTGATGTGGCGGTCCTTGGGCGGTGTACCACCAGTGCGACCAAAGGCTGCAACAATGTCGAATGGTTTGTAATTGATCGTAGCGCCATGCTTCACCGCTACTTCTTCCAACCGTTGCCCGGCAAGGTAGCAATAAGGGGACAGGGTCGTAAAATAATAATCAATTTTTGCCATTTGGCTCTCCGATTTGGTGGGTGCAGCTTTGCCAGACGCTAACGTCATGTTAAGCGGTGTCAACGCCCGCGATTCTGTCATATCCCGCTGCCACGGAGCCCCTATGCCACGTACATCTGAGCCTAAATTAATCTCTGGTAATGCCAACATGCCACTGGCCAAAGCCATTGCACGACGCATGTCGATGCACCGGGGAGTTAATGTTGGTTTGGTGGATACACGGGTTGAACGATTTAACGACGGCGAGATTTTTGTCGAGGTCTTCGAAAACGTCCGTGGTGAGGACATGTTCATCATTCAGCCGACGTCGAACCCAGCCAATGACAATCTAATGGAATTGCTGATCATGGCCGATGCGTTGCGCCGATCATCAGCCGCGCGCGTGACAGCAGTGTTACCATATTTTGGCTACGCCAGACAGGACCGCCGCACCAAAGCGCGCACACCAATCACCGCGAAACTGGTGGCGAATATGCTGGTTGGCACAGGTATTGAACGGGTTCTGACAATGGATCTGCATGCGGCGCAAATCCAAGGATTCTTCGATATTCCGGTGGATAACCTCTATGCCTCTCCTGTGTTTGCCTTAGACATCAAGGATGCGTTTAAAGATCAAATGGGCGATTTGATGATCGTATCGCCAGACGTTGGTGGCGTGGCACGGGCGCGTGAGCTGGCAAAACGGGTCAATGCCCCGCTGGCGATCGTGGACAAGCGTCGCGAGAAGGCTGGCGAAGTAGCAGAAATGACCGTAATCGGGAACGTGACGGGTAAAACCTGTCTGATCGTCGACGATATTTGTGATACCGCCGGCACGCTGTGCAAAGCCGCAGAAGTGCTCATCGAGGCCGGCGCCAAGGAAGTGCATTCCTATATCACCCACGGCGTCATGTCCGGCCCAGCGGTTGAGCGCGTGACGAATTCAGTGATGAAATCACTGGTGATCACCGACAGCATCGCGCCGACAGATGCGGTCAAGAAGGCCACGAACATCCGCATCGTGCCCACCGCGCCCATGTTTGCGCAGGCGATCCTGAACATCTGGAATGGCACGTCAGTGTCGTCACTGTTTGAGGCCGAAACGCTGGGACCGATTTACGATGGTACATACGCAGCTGAGTAAGCCGCGCTCAGATCACATCCCAATCGTCAATCTCTGACAATTCACCAATTGCAGTCCAAGCAATGCGCACCCGGGCCACGCGGGTGTCACCCCATGTGCGAAACACCATGTCAAAGCCATTTTTGGTCACAGATTCAGCGCTGATATCCGCGCGCATGACGGTAGCGGCATCCACGTCCCACAAAGATAGTGACATCTGAACAGTTGGCTCTGACTTAAATGCTTCGGCAAATTTGATGTGGCGGCGGCGTTCACGCTGGCCACGCCCGGTCCACATCTCGCCACCGTCTTCGTAGTCTGAAAACAGCACGACATCGCCACTGTCCACACCGACGGTATGATTGCGCAGTCTTTTCATGAACCTCGTACAGCCCGATATCTATTCAAGTTAAAGGGTAAAGCCGCAAATCGTTAAAGCGTCAAATAAAAAGGCCCCGCATATGCAGGGCCTCTTAAAAATCATATATCTCGTTTAAAGATTAGGCTGTTTCGCCGACAACCCGATCTCGTCACCCATTGCAACCATGTCAGCAAGCAGTTTGGCCGCATCATCTACCGGACCCGGTTCATTCTGGAAGTTCTCTTTGGCTTTTGTATAAATCCCCTGAACGTCTTCCATCATGTCATCAAGCTGATCTTGCGTCATATCACCGCGTGCGACTGCGCGTTCGGCCAGAACCGACACACCGCGGCTGCTGATCTCGGCAAAGCCACCAGTCACTACATATTCCGAAGCACCCTCTGGCCCTTCGACTTTAAGCACACCGGGACGCAAAGTGGTGATGGTTGGCGCATGGTCGGCCATTGCCGTCATATCGCCATCCGCACCGGGGATTTGCACGCCTGTGACCTGCATCGAGGCCAGCCGCCGCTCGGGCGACACCAGATCGAATTGCATCGTGTCTGCCATTGCTTTGGCCTCCCTTAAGCGGCGTCAGCCGCCATTTTTTCAGCTTTCGCTTTCACTTCGTCGATGCCACCAACCATATAGAAGGCACCTTCTGGCAGGTGATCATATTCACCTGCAACAACCGCTTTGAACGATTCAATGGTTTCTTCCAATGGCACCTGAACACCGTCAGAGCCGGTAAAGACTTTAGCAACGTCAAATGGTTGTGACAGGAAGCGCTCGATCTTGCGCGCACGGGCAACAGCCAGTTTGTCTTCTTCTGACAATTCGTCCATGCCCAAAATCGCAATGATATCCTGCAAGGATTTATAACGCTGCAGAACCTGCTGAACGTCTGTCGCCACTTTGTAGTGCTCATCGCCGATGATCAGCGGGTCAAGCAAGCGCGATGTAGAACCCAGTGGATCAACCGCAGGATAGATCCCTTTTTCTGAGATCGCACGATCCAGAACGGTTGTCGCATCAAGGTGCGCAAAGGAGGTCGCAGGTGCAGGGTCGGTCAAGTCATCCGCAGGAACATACACGGCCTGAACGGAAGTAATCGAACCGTTCTTGGTAGATGAAATGCGTTCCTGCATCGCGCCCATGTCGGTGGCCAATGTAGGCTGGTAGCCAACCGCCGAAGGAATACGGCCGAGCAGAGCCGAAACCTCGGAACCCGCTTGGGTAAAGCGGAAGATGTTGTCCACAAAGAACAAAACGTCAGAACCCGTATCGTCACGGAACTGCTCCGCCAGTGATAGACCTGTCAGGGCCACACGCATACGCGCGCCTGGAGGTTCGTTCATCTGGCCGTAAACCAGTGCAATTTTCGATTCTGACAGATTGTCAGGAACGATAACGCCGGATTCGATCATCTCGTGGTAAAGGTCGTTACCTTCACGGGTCCGTTCACCAACGCCAGCGAACACGGACACACCAGAGTGTACCTTTGCGATGTTGTTGATCAATTCCATGATCAAAACGGTTTTACCAACGCCAGCACCGCCGAACAGACCAATTTTACCACCTTTGGTGTAGGGGGCCAAAAGGTCGATCACTTTAATCCCTGTGGTCAGGATTTCAGTGGCTGTGGATTGTGCTTCGAACGCCGGCGCGTCGCCGTGGATCGAACGGGTCTCGGACGCGTCAACGGCACCTTGCTCGTCAACCGGGTCGCCTGTCACGTTCAAGATGCGGCCCAATGTGCCGGTACCAACTGGCACCTGAATAGGCGCGCCTGTGTCCGTGACAGAAGCACCACGTACGAGGCCCTCGGTCGCGTCCATCGCGATGGTCCGCACAGTATTTTCGCCAAGGTGCTGGGCCACTTCGAGGACCAGTTTCTTGCCGTTGTTGTCTGTGTTCAATGCGTTCAGGATTTCCGGTAGGTTATCCTCAAACTGAACGTCAACGACCGCGCCGATGACTTGGGTGATTTTGCCGACTGCTTGTGCCATGTCGTGTCTCTCCGATATTAACTTACAGCGCTTCCGCGCCGGAAATGATTTCGATCAGCTCGTTGGTGATAACGGCCTGACGTGAACGGTTGTACTGAATGGTCAGATCATCGATCATCTCACCCGCGTTCCGTGTGGCGTTGTCCATCGCGGACATCCGTGCGCCTTGTTCAGACGCAGCATTTTCCAACAAAGCACTAAAGATTGCTGTGGCGACGCCACGGGGCAACAGATCAGCAAGAATTGCTTCTTCGCTTGGCTCATAATCGAACAGTGTTGAAGCCTCGTCTGCTTCGCCTTCCTCGAATTTTGCCGGGATGATCTGCTTGGCCGTTGGAATTTGGCTGACCACGTTGACGAATTCCGCATAGAAAATTGTCGCGACGTCGAACTCTTCGCTATCGAAACGTGCCAGAATATCCTTGGCGATGCCCTGTGCATCAATATAACCAAGGCGTTTCACCTCTGACAGATCAACGTGACCGATCAAGTGCGTGCCAAAGTCACGCTTCATCTGATCGCGGCCTTTTTTGCCAACAGTCAGAATTTTCAGCTCTTTGCCTTCTGCCAACACTTCGCGCGCGCGGGCCTTGGCCAGCTTGACGATGTTGGTGTTGAACCCGCCGCACAGGCCGCGTTCTGACGTCATGACAACCAATAGCTGTACTTTGTCAGAACCCGTGCCTGAAAGCAGTTTAGGTGCTGAATCCGAACCGCCAACAGATGACGCCAACCCAGACATCACGGCATTGAACCGTTCCGTATAGGGGCGGGACGCCTCAGCAGCCTCTTGCGCGCGGCGAAGTTTCGCCGCGGCAACCATTTGCATGGCCTTTGTGATCTTGCGGGTCGATTTGACCGACGTGATCCTGTTTTTAAGGTCCTTGAGATTTGGCATTGCCCTATCTCTCCTTAAGCGAAGTCAGTTGCAAAACCGTCGATGGCGGCCTTGATTTTATCTTCCAACTCGTCTTTGACCTTGCGGTCATTGTTGGTGATATCTTTCAGCAGGTCGTCATGCTTGCCACGCAAATGCGCCAGCAAACCAGCTTCCCAGCGGCCAACCTGTTTCACGTCAACCTTGTCCAGATACCCTTTGGTACCGGCATAGATCACGCAAACAATCTCGGCGTTGGTCAGTGGCTTATACTGCGGCTGCTTCATCAATTCGGTCAGACGCGCACCACGGGCCAGCAACTGTTGCGTCGCGGCATCAAGGTCAGAACCGAACTGCGCAAACGCGGCCATTTCACGGTACTGAGCCAATGACAGCTTCACCGGGCCAGCAACAGACGACATCGCTTTGGTCTGGGCAGATGAACCAACACGCGAAACTGACAGACCTGTGTTCACAGCTGGGCGGATGCCTTGGTAGAACAATTCAGTCTCAAGGAAAATCTGACCGTCTGTGATCGAAATCACGTTTGTCGGAATAAACGCAGACACGTCACCACCTTGGGTTTCAATGATCGGCAGCGCGGTCAAAGACCCGTTACCCGCGTCATCGCCCAGCTTCGCAGAACGCTCAAGCAAACGGGAGTGCAGATAGAAAACGTCACCGGGATAGGCTTCACGGCCTGGTGGGCGACGCAATAGCAAGGACATCTGACGATACGACACGGCCTGTTTGGACAAGTCATCATAGATGATCAGCGCGTGGCGGCCATTGTCGCGGAAGTGTTCCGCCATGGCTGTTGCCGAATAAGGTGCGAGAAACTGCATCGGTGCAGGCTCGGACGCTGTTGCGGCAACCACGATGGAATAGTCAATCGCGCCGGATTCTTCGAGTTTCTTAACCAACTGAGCAACAGTGGAACGCTTTTGACCGATCGCGACGTACACGCAGTACATCTTTTTGCTCTCGTCATCACCAGCGGCGGCGTTGACTTGGGCTTGGTTCAGCATGGCGTCGAGCGCCACAGCGGTTTTACCAGTCTGACGGTCGCCAATGATCAATTCGCGCTGGCCACGGCCAATCGGGATCATCGCATCAACGGACTTGAGGCCCGTCGCCATTGGTTCGTGTACAGATTTACGTGGGATAATGCCGGGCGCTTTTACGTCCGCAACACCGCGCTTTGTCGCACCAATCGGGCCTTTGCCATCAATCGGGTTACCCAGACCATCCACAACACGGCCCAACAGTTCGTCACCAATTGGCACGTCCACGATGGAGTTTGTGCGCTTGACGGTGTCACCTTCTTTGATGTCACGGTCATTGCCGAAGATAACCACACCGACGTTGTCGGCTTCGAGGTTCAGGGCCATACCCTGAATACCACCGGGGAATTCGACCATTTCACCAGCCTGAACATTGTCCAGACCGTAAACGCGGGCGATACCATCACCAACGCTCAGTACGCGGCCAACTTCGGCCACTTCTGCTTCTTGACCAAAATTCTTAATCTGGTCCTTCAGGATTTTGGAAATCTCTGCTGCTTGGATACCCATTTATCCGACCTCTTTCATTACGTTCTGGAGGGAATTGAGCTTTGAGCGGATCGAGGTGTCGATCATCTTGGAGCCCACTTTGACGACAAGACCGCCGATGAGGGATTCATCAACGGTCGTTTGGAGTGTTACGGTTTTGCCTGTGGTCGCTTTCAGCGATTTGGCAAGTTTGTCTGATTGCGCCTTGGTCAATGCCTTGGCCGATGTGACCTCTGCGGTGACTTCGCCTTTGTCTTCGGCAATCACATCACGCAGGGTTTTGACCAGTTGCGGCAACACAAACAACCGACGCTTTTGCGCCATCAGCGCGAGCGTGTTTGTCATTGTTGGCGACAGTTTCATCTTTTTGGCGAGGGCCGCAACGGCACCCGCCTGTTCATCACGTGTATAGATCGGTGAATGGATCAATGCGCGGAAATCTTCGCTGTCTGACAATGCGCCCTGCAAAGCATCAATATCGGATTCTAACGCGGGGACCTTTTTGGCGTCTTTCGCCAGATCATAAACGGCTGTCGCATAGCGTTGCGCGATGCCGGTGGAAATCGAAGCTGGTTCGGACACGTCCATCCTCTCGTACAATTGGACCGGATATACGAACAAAGTCGCGTCACCGGAGTGTTGGCGCGGCTTGAAAAGGCTCAAGACGTCTAAATCAGGGGCGATGTAGCAGACCGTTCCCCACCCCGCAACACAGTATAGTGAGGTTAGCGACTGTACTAGGGGGTTATTTACGAGGGTTTACGGGTAGTGCGACGCTTTGCCCCGCGAAAAGAGGGTTATGTGAGACGTTTTTAACAAAGTGCGAATCTGCAGGAACGCCAATGTGGAACGCTGCAGTCACAAGATAATGCAATTCTCTTTGACCTCATGGGTTTGCCCTTAAGGCCACATAGGCTCCTTATTTTTGACACGTTCCGATAGAATAATATCTCAGAATCTAACAAAAAGAGAATCGCCATTCAGGCAGCTCTCCTTTTGAGTGAATCAATAAACAAACACAACCTCAGGTTTAAAAGTGTTGATAGATCGTTAACAATCCCATTCGATCAAACTGGATTAAGCGGCGCCGCGACTGCAACAAACCGTATTTCTTGACTCGTTCCCTTTCTGGTGGCCTGTTTTTGGCTGACGTTACATATTTTGGGGTTCGAAATGCTCGGATTAGCTGCACTGCCACTTTTAGCGATTGGATTGTTGTTTACTGTTTTCGACAGTGATTCAGGGGACGATGATTACGAAGAAGAGATGCCAGAAACGCCCGAGGAGCCCGAAACACCAGAGGAGCCGGAAACGCCGGAGGAACCCGAAACTCCTCCAGCCGAGGTGGTCAATGGCACTGATGGTTCCGACGTCATTGATGCGGTAGACAATCAGATTCTGAACGGATTGGACGGTGACGACGCCCTATCGTCATCAGACGCTTCGAATGGTGCTGTCGTGAATGGTGGTAATGGTAACGATATCATCAACCTTGCAGGCATCAACGCAACCGGTACAGGCGGAGAAGGCGATGACCTGATTTCAGCCAGCTATGCAAATGGTGGGATCATAGATGGGGGCGCCGGTGACGATATCCTGAACGTATGGCGCAATTCGACAGGTGTGGTCCTAGATGGGGGCGCCGGTAATGACACTATCACGGATGAAGCATTCCTTGAAACACCTGCTGCTGGTGCCGTGCCGGACATCCTAACCGGGGGTGAGGGCGCTGACAGCTTCTTCATCAACCTTGTGAACCCGATCATTTATGAAGGTGGGGAGCAAATCACAGAGGGCGATTTGGGCATCTTATCGCAAATCACTGACTTCACGATTGGTGAAGACATGCTGGTAATCGATGTCAACAACGCGGATTCACCAGACTCGATTGATCCTGTTCGCACGCTGGACAGCTTTACCTTGGTTGAGGCCGATGATGGCAGCTACACCGATATTCAGATGGTCATCAATTCAGTTGGTGCAACCGGGCAGTTAACAGCGACGATCCGGCTTGAAGGTGTCACTGGCTTGACGGCTGACGACATCGCCTTTGCCGACCGGGCTGCTGCCTAACATATCGGCTTTCGGGAAATCCACACTTAACATCATCACCTCGCCCTTATCGGGCGGGGTGTTTTTATTTTAGAACTGCGCTACCCGAGTATCATGGATACGGGCTGAGCGGCCTTTCCCTGATCTAAGGATCAAAGCAGATCTTCCTCTGCATCTGAGGGCGACAGTCCCAAAGCCTCCAAGCCGCTCTCCAAATGGTCCGCAAAATGCGGTGTCCCCAGCAAATAATCAGCCGTTGGTGTGCTCGCCTCTTGCCGCGCTGTTTGGATCGCCTCGGACAGCTCTTCGGCCTCAAAGCTGCCGCGTCCGATCCACATGACCGCAATCAGGCTGTGCAGTTCGTCCTCATTCAAGGTTTCAAGCAATCCGCGCAACTCATTTTCCGCGCGCCCCATTTCGTGACCAAACAGAATGATCTGCGCCACTTTTTGTGTCGAAATATCCAGCATGTTCCCCCGCAAAGAGTTTGGTTGTTATTGAGATACCATGTCAGATCATCACACCCGTTTCATTGCGCTATATCAAGAAACCGAATGGTGGTTCAGGATCTAATTGGCTTGGCTTTGGGTTCTGCTATGCCTTCCAGCACGCTGATCGCGCGTCGCGCTTTACTGTGTTCGACCCGGCCTTTGGGAGGATAGACCAATTTTGTCGCCTCGACCATAAACGCACCGCCCGCCAACATCGTGGGCATATGACGGCCAATGCGCTCAAAAAGGCCAGCTGATTTCATCCACAGGCGCTTGCCCGATGGCATCTGATACATCGCGCCCATTTGCCGCTCTGGCAAAAACTGATGTTTGCGCAGTTGCGTTTCCAATTGTCCCGGCGAATAAGGTCGGCCATAGCCAAACGGCGTGATATCGCGCCGCGCCCAAAACCCGGCGCGGTTTGGTACAATGAACAACGCCCTGCCCCCCGGCCCCAGAACCCGCCAACATTCCTCAAGCAAATCGCTTGGATGTTCCGATGTCTCAAGGCCATGCAGCAAAACCAGCTTGTCCACATGCCCCGTCTCTATTGGCCACATGGTTTCCGCTGTCAGCACCGATGTATTTGGCATACCCGCAGGCCAAGGCATCACGCCTTGCGGACCGGGCATCAACGTCACCACACGCCGTGCATCTTTCAGATAGGGACGCAACAATGGCGCCGCAAAACCAAACCCGACCACGGTCTGGCCTTTGGCTTCGGGCCACAGTTCTTGCATCCGGTCACGCAATGATTTTTGCGCTGCCCGGCCAAGCGCGCTACGATAGTAAAAATTGCGCAGGTCTTGCACATCAAGATGCATTGCGGGCCGCCTTGGTGAATGTCACTCTGACCACCTTAACAAACCAGACAGGAAAGTTACCATGCCCTTTGATCTGATCACCATTCCCTGCCTGTCCGACAACTATGCCTATCTGCTGCGCGACCACGAAAGCGGCAAGGTTGCGTTGATTGATGTGCCCGAGGCCGCACCAATCTTGGCTGAATTAAAAAAACGCGATTGGGAAGTGAGCCAGATTTGGCTGACCCATCATCATCCCGACCA
>JBPOFE010000046.1:0-20905 GCA_051252035.1 Sulfitobacter sp. | reverse complement strand
ATCGCCACATTCACGCCACATTTCGTCAAACTCGTGCCTTAATCCTTTGTTAGTTGTATGGCCAACGCCAAAGGAGCGCGAAATGCAGACGATTCAAAGCTCATACCGGGGCCTTAGCCTGTTGATGCAACTAAACTGGGACCGGGTCCTTTATGTTGCGACAATTACATTTGCGCTGGCTGCGGGCGCTTATGTCGGGTCCTTATAATAATACCCACTTTGATTGTCAGACCCACTGCATGATGTTTCGCTGGGTCAACTAACTGCACAATGTAGTAAATTTTTACCGCCGATGGTTTTGACAAACCGTGCCAACCTGCGTACTCAGGACATCAATGATGTCTTAAGATTGGGTTTGAACCATGGGACTGAGGGTTGAAGGCAATATGCCTTCTGAGCGGGCAACGGGTAAATCAATGTCAAACTTTCTGCGCGGGGCCACTGTTTGTGCCCTATTGTCAACGGCTTGGATCGCTCCGGCTACACCAGTTATTGCACAAAGCTATCAATTTAATACCATCATTATTGAGGGTAACGAACGCATCGGCGACAGTGCTATTCTGGCACGGGCCGGAATCAGGCGTGGGGGTGCCGTCAGCGGTGGCCAGCTTAACGACGCCTATCAGAACCTGCAAAAGTCGGGATTGTTTGAAACTGTTGCGATTGAGCCGCGCGGCAGCACGTTGGTCATTACCGTCACGGAATTGCCGACCCTGAACCAGGTTCGGTTCGAAGGCAACAAACGCATCAAGGACGCTGTGCTGGAAGGGTTGATCGCTTCAACCGAACGGCGCGTGTTTAACCCGGCGCAAGCCGAAGCCGATGCCGCAGCGATTGCCGAAGCCTATAGCAACGATGGCCGTTTGTCTGCCCGCGTGCAGCCACGGGTCATTCGCCGTAATCAAAACCGCGTTGATCTGGTGTTTGAAATTTTCGAAGGCGACAACGTTGAGATTGAGCGCCTTAGCTTTGTCGGAAACCGCATTTATTCAGACCGCCGTTTGCGGCGCGTGTTGGACACCAAACAGGCGGGATTGTTCCGCCGCTTGGTTAAGCGCGACACACTGGTCGAAGGTCGCATTGACGTCGACAAGCAGTTGTTGCGCGATTTCTATTTGTCACGCGGCTATGTGGATATGCGCACTTCAGCGGTGAACGCTGAATTGACCGAAGAACGCGATGGTTATTTTGTGGCCTTCAACATCACCGAAGGTCAGCAGTTCAAGTTTGGTAAGATCAATCTGGTCTCCGAAATGCCAAACGTCGATGCAAGCGTCTATCGTGACATCATCAAAGTTCGCTCTGGTGTGGTCTATTCTCCGTCATTGGTTGAAGCGGACATCGCGCGTCTGGAACGCCAAGCGATCAGGGATGGCGTTGATTTCATGCGGGTTGAGCCGCGGGTTGAGCGGAATGAACGCGATCTGTCGTTGGACATCACATATGTGCTGAGCCGTGGACCGCGTGTTTTTGTCGAACGCATCGACATTGAGGGCAACACATCAACACTTGACCGCGTGATCCGCCGTGAATTTGATGCGGCTGAGGGGGATCCCTTTAATCCACGCGAAATTCGCCAAGCTGCTGAGCGCATCCGCGCCCTTGGGTATTTTGAAACCGCCGAAGTAAACGCGCGCGAAGGATCAAGCGGGGAACAGGTTGTTGTCGATGTTGATGTCGCAGAACAGCCAACCGGCTCTTTGAACTTTGGTGGTACGTTCTCAAACAACGACGGTATTGGTGTCGCGGTCAGCTTTTCTGAAAGCAACTTTCTGGGCCGGGGACAGAAGCTGGCTCTGACCGTATCAACCGCGTCTGATGCAACACGTTACGGCATCAATTTTGTTGAGCCGCGTTTGCTGGGCCGCGATTTGGCGCTTGGTTTCAAACTTGACTATGCCGAGACCAATTCCGATTTCGCGTCTTACGATACAAACACGTTAATTTTCCAGCCCAGCCTGACGTTCCCGGTTGGCGAAAGCAGCCGCTTGTCATTGCGGTATACCTTTCAGGACATCGAACTTGTTGAACGGGATGTGCTGCCGGCACAAACCAACGGTGGTGTTGTTCAGAACGATATTGATGCGGGATCACAATCAGCATCATCAATTGGATATGCCTATACCTACGATAACCGCACCACGGGCCTTGACCCGACATCTGGTGTATTGTTCGAGTTTTCGCAGGACTTTGCAGGATTGGGTGGCGATAGCAAATACGTCAAAACAGTTGCTAAGGTCACAGGCGAAAAGAAAATATTCAACGAAGACGTAACATTGCGGGCGACGCTGGAAGGCGGTGCACTGGCATGGAGCAGCGGCAACAACCGCGTTGTTGATCGCTTTGTTCTTGGGCCCTCGATCATGCGAGGGTTTGAACCGGGTGGTATTGGCCCGCGCGAAACCGGCGGGCCGAACAATGTAAATGACCCCTTGGGCGGTAATCTGTACGTTGTGGCGCGGTTTGAGGCCGAGTTCCCGCTGGGTCTGCCAGAGGAATATGGGATTACTGGTGGTCTCTTCTATGACGTCGGCAATCTTTGGGATCTGAGCGATGTGAACACCGCCGGGGCAACGGGCACCATTCAAGGTGAAAGCGGATCATTCCGCCATGTTGTCGGCCTGTCGGTATTCTGGAACACGCCTGTTGGTCCGTTGCAGTTTAACTTCTCAAAGGCGTTGAAAAGCGAGACATACGACAAAGAACAAAGTTTCGAAGTCACGCTGCGCACCACGTTCTGATATGAGGACAGGCCAGCGCGCCTTGATGATTTTGGTGATGGCCCTGTTCGGGGCCACACCACTTCTCGCCCAAAATCAAGCCGGTTCAACGCTGGAACGCGGCAGCGTGATCAGCCCGATTTTGACCATCGATTCAGATAGGGTGTTTCAGGAAAGCGAATTTGGCCTGCGCGTCGCGCAGGAGGTTGAGGTCGAAGGGTCCAAACTGGCGGCTGAAAACGACAAGATCGCTGCTGAATTGGAAGCCGAGGAAAAAGAACTAACCGCCAAGCGGTCTGGCATGACGCCGGACGAATTTCGCGTATTGGCCGATGCATTTGACAAAAAGGTGCAACAAACCCGACAGGCACAAGCCGCCAAAGGTCGCGCCTTGAACGAATTGCTTGAAAAAGAACGCGACGTTTTTCTGACGGCTGCGGCTCCGGTGTTGGAACGTCTGATGCGTGATGCAGGGGCGGCTGTCATCTTGGATCGCCGCACCGTTTTTGTCAGCGCTTCAGCCGTTGAGATCACAGATGATGCCATTGCATTGCTGAATGAAACAATTGGCAGCGGTGCGGAGGCCACCAAGCCCTGACAGTCGCCGTGACGCTTGCTCCGGCGTGCCGAAATTGTTAGCCATTTGTAGAATTAGCAAGAAACGGACAGCCCATGACAGAAGAGAAAAAGCGCGCCGACATTCAAATGATTCAGCGTATCCTGCCACATCGATATCCGTTTCTGTTGGTGGACAAAGTCGAAGAGATTGACGGCACAGCCTCTGCCGTTGGCTATAAAAACGTCACCATGAACGAGCCGCATTTTCAGGGCCATTTTCCAGGTACACCCATTATGCCTGGCGTCACAATCGTGGAGGCGATGGCCCAGACCGCAGGTGTGATGGTTGGGGTGGCTTTGGACCAAATGGACAAAGACATGCTGATCTATTTCATGTCGATTGATAACTGCAAATTCCGACGCAAAGTTGTGCCGGGTGACGTGCTGCGCATGGATCTAAAGACAGTCCGCGGCAAGGCTGGTGGCAAAATTTGGCGGTTTTCCGGTGTGGCCACGGTGGACGGCGAAATGGCGGCAGAGGCCGAATTCATGGCAATGCTCGACGTCCCGAAAGAACCCGCATGAGCAATATTCACCCTTCAGCGGTGATCGAGGCAGGTGCGCAGATTGATCCATCTGCAACGGTTGGACCATTTTGCGTGATCGGCCCTCAGGTGGTGCTGCATGCCGATGTCGTGGTGAAAAGCCATGCGGTGATCACGGGGCAAACTGAAGTGGGCGAGGGGACCGTGGTATTCTCGTTCGCTGTTATCGGCGAAATCCCGCAAGACCTGAAATTTAAGGGTGAAGCCAGCAAACTGATTATCGGCAAGCGTAACCGCATCCGCGAACATGTCACCATGAACTGTGGCACGGAGGGCGGCGGTGGCCTGACTTCCGTGGGTGATGATGGGCTGTTTATGGCAGGGTGCCACATCGCCCATGATGCAATCATCGGTAATCGGGTGATTGTGGTAAATTCAGCGGCCGTGGCTGGTCATTGTGTGATCGAGGACGACGTGATCATCGGCGGATTGTCGGGCATTCATCAATGGGTGCGGATCGGCCATGGCGCAATCATTGGGGCCGTCACCATGGTGACAAACGATGTGATCCCCTATGGCTTGGTGCAGGCCCCGCGCGGCGATCTGGATGGGTTGAACCTTGTGGGGTTAAAACGGCGTGGCGTGGCGCGGTCGGACATCACGGCCCTTAGGGCGGCGTTTCAGATGCTGGCACAGGGAGAGGGTACGTTCCATGACCGGGCGCAGCGTTTGAGCGAGGAAACCAGAAGCGATTATGTGCATGAAATCGTTGATTTTATCATGGCTGATACTGGCCGCCACTTCCTGACGCCGACATGACGCTGGCGCTGATTGCAGGCAACGGCGCATTGCCAGCGCAGGTGGTCGCGGCCCAAGCTGTACGACCGCTGGTCTGTGTGTTTGGCACATCTGTACCAGATAATCTGGAACCGGACCTGTCGTTTCGGTTGGAAACGTTGGGGGGATTGCTGCTTGAACTTGGTACGCGTGGCGTGACGCAAGTGTGTTTCTGCGGCGGCATTGATCGCCCCACATTTGATCCTGCGGCACTGGATGCAGAGACTGCCGCCCTTGTGCCAATGCTCAAGAAAGCCTTGGCTGCGGGTGACAACGGTGCCTTGCAGGTGATCAAGGATATTTTTGAACAGACCGGGTTTTCGGTTATTGGCGCGGACCAGCTGGTGCCCGATCTGGTCGCCCCCCCCGGCGTATTGTCCGACAAATGGCCCGACGCCCAAATGCGCCGCGATGCCGCGCGGGGCGAGGCGGTCTTGGCCGGACTGGCCCCGCTGGATATCGGTCAGGCCTGCGTGATTGGTGCCGATCAGGTGCTGGGGGTTGAGACCATAGGCGGCACCGAACACCTGCTGAGTACTTTACCCGCCAAGGCACGCAAAACGGCGGCAATCCTGTGCAAAGGCCCCAAAGACGGTCAGATCAGAGAAATCGACATGCCGACCATCGGCCCCGCCACCATCAAACAGGCCCACAAAGCGGGATTGGTGGGCGTGGTCGTCGATGCGGGTGATGTGATCATTCTAGAAGCAGACACATGCACCGCGCTGGCGGATGAATTTGGCATGGTGCTGTGGTCCCGGCGCGGGGGCGAGGGGTGAAGGTTTTCATCCTCGCGGGTGAGCCCTCCGGCGACCGTCTGGGCGGGGCTTTGATGGCTGGGCTGAAATCCTTGCAGTCCGATGTAATCTTTGAAGGCATCGGCGGGCCAGACATGGCGGCTCAGGGGTTGAAGAGCCGTTTTGAAATGTCAGAATTATCAGTGATGGGGCTGGCCGAGATCCTGCCAAAGTATCGCGCGCTCAAGGCACGGATCAGGCAAACGGCAGACGCGGTGATCGCGCTGCAGCCCGACGTGATGATCACCATTGACAGCCCGGATTTTTCACTGCGCGTTGCCAAGTTGGTCAAAGCGAAAAGCAACATCAGAACAGTGCATTATGTGGCCCCGACCGTTTGGGCATGGCGCCCTGGACGGGCGCAAAAAATGGCGCGATACATCGATCATGTGCTGGCGTTGTTCCCGTTTGAGCCGCCGCTGATGCAGGCTGCGGGCATGACCTGTGACTTTGTCGGACATCCGGTCGTGGCCGACCCGGTGGCGGACGATACAGAAGCAAAAGCCTTTCGCGAAGCGCACGGGATCGGTGATGCACCGATGTTGCTGGTTCTGCCCGGGTCGCGACGCGGAGAAGTGGCACGGCTCGGCGTGGTCTTTGGCGAGGCCGTGGCGAAACTGAAGTATAAAAAACCAAACTTGCAGGTGGTTATTCCCGCCGCCGCCGCCGTGGCGCAGGATGTGATCGAGATCACCCAAGGCTGGGCATTCCCGCCGATCATTCTTGATCCGCGTGACCATATGCCTGATGCCGCAAAAGCGCAAAAGCGTGCGGCATTTCGTGCCGCGGATGTGGCACTGGCGGCGTCTGGTACGGTGTCGCTCGAACTGGCGGCATCGGCGACGCCAATGGTCATCGCGTATCGGTTCAATTGGCTGAGCTTTCGGATCATTAAGGCCATGGCGTTGATTGACACCGTGACATTGGTGAATTTGGTATCCGACACCCGCGTCGTGCCGGAATTTCTGGGCCCGGATTGTGAGGCGGAGCCCATCTCAGAGGGCTTGGCAAAGGTGTTGGCCGCGCCAGATGCACAGACCGCGGCGATGGCACTGACGATGCAACGGTTGGGGCAGGGTGGTGAAGCACCGGGGCTTCGTGCGGCGCGGGCCGTCTTAGTTGCGGCGGGTCGGCGCAAGGGTAAACACATCTAACCATTCTTTGACGTTCTCTGATTGCAGAACGAGCAACAAAGCATCAGGTAAGTTGATAACTGTGCCAAACGCCAGAGCGCCAAAAACACCGATCCTTAAGAACCAGCGTTTGTTTCCCTGTTGTTTTTCAATCTCGATGCGCTTGAATTCCTGCAGCCGGGTAATCAACAGGCTGAAATTAGTAGGTATTTCGCCCGCGGACGCCTTTGCGCGCGGAACGCCGGATGTCATGACCCGTTGCAGGATTGCGTGGTAATAATTTCCGGTCTGAAGCACGCCGATCGCCTTGTCATAGGCCATCAATGTCTTGCGTCGCTTTTCGTGGATGACAAGAAACCATGCAATGACCACGGCTGGAAAAATCCCCAAACCCAACAGCCAAAACGTTGCTTCGGAAAAGCCAAAAAGCAGGCGTTCAATGGAATCCTTGACGCCGGGATCATCTATGGGCGCCGTACGCGCGGCGCGTGACATGATATAGACCGACCACAACAACCAACCGACGATGATATGTTTGATGCCATAATAATCAAACTTCCACGTCCTGAATTGCCATCCATCTTCTGATCGTTTGAACCAGACGGGAACACGCAGTTTGCGGTTCTTAAATTGCTGCCGGATCATCAGCGCCTTGTCATAGCACCTTCCGAAATGGCGCCTAAGTAACAATATCGCAGGGACAGTGTCTTCGCTGGTAAAAAAGCCATTTTCGTTTTCGCGAATTTTTGCAGGTATGTTTCTTAGAAACGTATCATCTTTGAACGAGGTCAGGATATCCTCGGGATCTAAATTCATTTGGACTTTGGAAATTTTGATTGGATTTACCATGATGGTCCGAAAGGAATAGCGCAACGATGGGTCATATCCAACGACAGACCTATTTTCGATAATGCCGTCGCGGATAAATTCACTGGCGTACCCGGCAATTTCGATTGCGAAGGGATCGAAGCCGACCGACTTTTTTGCAATTTCTTTGTCGGTTTGTGCAAAATTTAGACTGAAAAGGAAAAAGCCATCCGATCTGAGCCAGACACGGGCAGATGATGGAAACCGTTTCTGATATTTTTTGGGGTAGCCGCTGAAGGTAACGTTGAATTCACGTACCGCTGCATCTGACCACGGCGCGACGGGCGGCTCAATCCAATCCAGAAAATAGCATGTGATCATGTAGTATTAGTACTGCCAGTGTCAGCCAGCGCTCGCAAGCCAACTCAATCCAAAAAACAGCGCAACCATGGTGACAATCGCGACGTAGGTGCCCACGCCCGTACGGATCGACATGTCGTCTTTTACCGACGTCGTATTCAGTATGATGGCTTTTTTATCGCTCAATGTATTTCCCCCAAGGCGTTTTCAACGAGCCTAGTGACCGGAACACGCTCCGTCAATGTGATACGCTGGTGGGGTTAAGGCTTCGTTACCCTTTGTGTATCCAGCCGCCGCCAAAGATGCGGGTGCTCTCAGGGTCATAGAACACGCATGCCTGACCGGGCGATACGCCCTGTTCCGGGGTCAGCAATTCAACCGTGGCAGTGGTATCTGTTAGCGGGCGCAGAATGGCATCACGTGGAGCGCGGGTGGAGCGGACGCGCACCATGATTGGCCATTCGGCCTGTGACATCATCGGCGCGTCACCCAGCCAGTTGATTTCGCGTACCGGCACATTGCGGGTGGCAAGCATAGATTTAGGGCCGACCACGACTTCCTTGCGGTCGGCATCGAGTTTCACCACATAAAGCGGGTCCGCTAGCCCGCCGATGCCAAGGCCGCGGCGCTGGCCAATAGTGTAGTTGATCACGCCGTCGTGGCCCGCAAGCACATTGCCCTCCACATCCACAATATTGCCGGGATCAGCGGCTTCGGGGCGTAGTTTACGGATAACGGAGGCATAGTCACCGTTGGGGACAAAACAGATGTCCTGGCTGTCCGGTTTCATCGCCACGCTCAGCCCGTATTTGGCCGCCAAAGCGCGGGTATCATCTTTGGACGGCAGATGGCCCAGCGGGAAGCGTAGGTAGTCAAGCTGTTCCGGGGTGGTTGAAAACAGGAAGTAGCTTTGATCGCGGCTCCCGTCAGCCGCGGCATGCAGCTCCGCACCATGATCGCCCATTTTGCGTTGAATATAGTGACCGGTTGCCATGCAGTCCGCATCAAGGTCTTTGGCAGTTTCCAATAGATCCTTGAATTTCACCCGCTCATTGCAACGGATACAGGGCACAGGCGTGGCACCCGCAAGGTAACTGTCGGCAAATTCGTCAATCACAGCGTCTTTGAACACATTCTCATAATCGAGCACATAATGCGGGAAGTTCATCTCTTCGGCCACGCGGCGCGCATCATGGATGTCGATCCCTGCACAACACGCGCCCTTTTTGGCCAAGGCCGCCCCGTGATCGTAAAGCTGCAAGGTGACGCCAACGACATCATAGCCCTCTTCCGCCAGCATCGCCGCCACGACCGAGCTATCGACACCACCTGACATCGCCACAACAACCCGCGTGTCAGCGGGCGCTTTGGCAAAGCCCAATGAATTGAGCGGTGGTGTGTGGTCGAGTGGCATGAGGAGTCTCCGGACTGTATTACGGTGGAATATAGGAAAATGCGAACTACTCACAAGGGCGGGCTTCACCTACCGTTAAGGCTGTACGTGCAGATTGGGCGAAATAACGCTGGAAATGCTCATGTATCTGAAGAAAGTTGATGGCCCACGGTCCGTGACCCTATCTGATGGCCGGGTGATGTCGCGCAGTGATTTGCCCAGTGCAAGTACCCGCCGTTGGGTCGCCTCGCGCAAAGCGGCTGTGGTGCGCGGGGTTGTGTACGGTTTGATCACGCAAGCTGAAGCGCTGGATCGCTATCAAATTAGCGAAGATGAGTTTTTGGAGTGGGTCCGCGCGGTCACAGAACACGGGGAAGCGGCATTAAAAGCCACCGCAGTGCAAAAATATAGACAACTTTAGGTTGTCTATGTGTTAACTACATCTCTGTTAGCGAGTGGTTAACCTTTTTTGTTCACGATCCAGTCCAAAGCAATGAAGCTGTCCCGGAGAAATTGAATGCGCGTACTCTTAGTCGAAGATGATCCCACAACATCGCGCAGCATCGAATTGATGCTGACCCATGCCAATCTTAACGTCTATGCCACGGATTTGGGCGAAGAAGGCATCGATTTGGCCAAGTTGTATGATTATGATCTAATCCTTCTGGATCTCGATCTGCCGGACATGAATGGCCATGAGGTGTTGCGCCAATTGCGATTGTCGCGCATTGAAACGCCGATTTTGATCCTGTCAGGATCGGATGATACTGAAAGCAAGATCAAGGGCTTTGGCTTTGGTGCCGATGATTACCTGACCAAGCCATTCCATCGCGAAGAACTGGTGGCGCGCATCCATGCGATCATCCGGCGGTCCAAGGGGCATTCGCAATCGGTCATCGAAACCGGTCAGATTGCGGTGAATTTGGATGCAAAGACTGTGAGTGTGGATAAATCCACCGTGCATCTGACGGGTAAAGAATACCAAATGCTTGAACTGCTGTCGCTGCGCAAAGGTACGACATTGACCAAAGAAATGTTTCTCAATCACCTCTATGGCGGTATGGACGAGCCCGAGCTGAAGATTATCGACGTCTTCATCTGTAAATTGCGCAAAAAGCTGAGTGTGGCAACAGGGGGCGAAAACTATATCGAAACGGTTTGGGGCCGGGGCTATGTCCTGCGTGATCCTGAACCTGCGGCGATGGTATTGGCGGCAAGCGCGTGAACCACTGCCACTGAATTTATCCACCAAAACCTGCTAGACCTGCCCTGCTTCGCCGCCTATCTAATGTGATAGACGCGACACACCGGGGGCAGGTCTTGTGACATCTGAGATTGCGATTGATACGCTGACAGAGGCCCAGGCAGAAGATGAACTGGCCCGGCTTGCTACGGTGCTTGGGCAAGCCAACGATGCCTATCACACAAAAGATGCCCCAAAGATTGATGATGCGGAGTATGACGCGCTGAAACGGCGCAATGCCGCGATTGAAGCGCGGTTTCCCACCCTAAAACGCGCCGACAGTCCAAGCGATCAGGTGGGTGCGGCACCGTCCGAGGGATTTTCCAAAATCACCCACGCGGTGGCGATGCTGTCGCTTTCCAACGCATTTGATGAAACGGATGTGACCGAATTTGATGCGCGTATTCGCAAATATCTTGGAATATCGTCCGGAACAAAGCTGGCCTATACCGCCGAACCAAAGATTGATGGGCTGTCGCTGTCTTTGCGATACGAAGAGGGACAATTGACCCATGCCGCGACGCGTGGCGATGGCGCGGTTGGGGAAAACGTGACCGCAAATGCGCGTACAATTGAAGATATCCCTCAGGTTCTGAAAGATGCGCCATCGATCCTTGAGGTGCGCGGTGAAGTCTATATGAGCCACGCCGATTTTGCCGCGTTGAACGAACGGCAGGCGGAAAGGGGCGGCAAAACCTTTGCCAACCCACGCAATGCCGCCGCCGGTTCACTGCGTCAGTTGGATGCCAGCATCACCAAATCACGCCCATTGCGGTTCTTTGCCTATGCGTGGGGTGCCCTGTCTGAACCCTTGGCTGAAACCCAGATGGCGGCCATCCAGCGTTTGGCGGCGTTGGGGTTTTCCACCAACCCATTAACAGCGCTTTGTGACGGGCCAACGGCGATGCTGGACCATTATGCAAAGATTGAAGAACAACGGGCGACGCTGGGGTATGATATTGATGGCGTGGTGTACAAAGTCGATGATTTGGCCCTGCAAGATCGGCTTGGGTTCCGCTCCACCACACCGCGATGGGCAATTGCACATAAGTTTCCGGCGGAACTGGCCTGGACCGAACTAGAAGGCATCGACATTCAAGTCGGTCGCACAGGCGCGCTGTCGCCCGTCGCGCGGTTGCGCCCGGTAACGGTAGGCGGTGTCGTTGTGTCAAATGCGACGCTGCATAATGAGGATTACATCAAGGGGCTGGACAGCAAAGGCCAGGAAATTCGCGGCGGCAAGGACATTCGTGTCGGCGATTGGGTGCAGGTCTACCGCGCGGGCGATGTGATCCCGAAAGTGGCGGATGTGGACATCAGCAAACGCGCGCCGGATGCGCCGGAATATGATTTCCCGACAGTTTGTCCCGAATGCAACAGCGAAGCCGTGCGCGAACCCGGCGATGCGGTGCGGCGCTGCACAGGTGGTCTGATCTGCCCGGCGCAGGCCGTTGAGAAGCTAAAACATTTTGTCGCACGCGGGGCTTTCGACATTGAAGGGTTGGGCGCCAAGCAGGTTGAGCAATTCTACACCGATGGCTGGATCAAGGAACCGGCGGATATATTCACTTTGAAAGAACGCTATGGTCAGGGAATGCAACAGCTGAAAAACCGCGAGGGCTGGGGCGAAAAATCTGCGAACAACCTCTTTCAAAGCATTGAGGATAAACGTAATATCTCTCTGGGTCGGGTGATATTTGCGCTGGGTATTCGCCATGTAGGCGAAGCAGCGTCAAATCTATTGGCGCTGCATTACGGCACATGGGACGCGTTTGAGGGCGCAATGATTGCAGCAGAAAACCACGATGGCCCCGCGTGGGAAGATCTGATTGGCGTCGATGGTGTGGGTGAGGTGATGGCAGGATCCGTTGTCAACGCATTTGCACAATCCGCCGAACGGGCGTCAATCGACCGTTTGGTGGCGCAATTGACCATCATTCCGGCAAAGCGGCCCGATACTTCCGGCAGTCCTGTTGCCGGAAAAACCGTGGTATTCACTGGAACGCTCGAAAAAATGACCCGCGCCGAGGCCAAGGCGCGTGCGGAACGGTTGGGGGCCAAGGTATCGGGATCGGTCAGCGCCAAGACCGATATTCTGATCGCGGGGCCGGGGGCCGGATCAAAAGCCAAAAAAGCAGCGGACCTTGGCATTGAAACCATGGATGAGGACGGCTGGCTTGCCTTGATCAACGGCGTATGAGCGGGCGGCCCGAAGCCCTTTTCCCGCTGTTTGCCGGGCTTGAAACGCTTGAGGGTGTCGGGCCGAAGACTGCGCAATTGTTCACCCACCTTGGCATTCAAGCACCGCGTGACCTGTTGTTTACATTGCCATATTCCGGGATTGACCGCGCAGTTAGTCAGACGGTCAAAGACGCGATTTTACCGACCACACTGACCGTCGCCGTGACCATCGGCGCGCACCGCGCACCCAACAACAGGGGCGGTGCATATCGCATTCACGTAGAAGATTCCGAGACCAGCTTTCAGCTGGTTTACTTCCATGCCCGTGGCGATTTTTGGAAAAAACAACTGCCCGAGGGGTCGCGCCGGATCGTATCAGGCAGGGTCGAGCTTTTTGATGGCATCGCGCAGATGGTGCATCCTGACTTTGCCGTGGCGGAGGCAGATGCTGACTCCATTCCAGCCTTTGAACCGGTTTATCCGCTGACCTCGGGCATCACCCAAAAATTGATGTACAAGGCCACCCGCGCTGCTCTTTCACGGTTGCCCCTCCTGCCGGAATGGATTGACCCGGGGCAGGTCAGCCAAGCGAAATGGCCTGATTTCATAGGTGCGGCGACCGCCGCACATGATCCGGCATCACTGGCTGATTTGGCCCCAACAGCCCCCGCGCGGGAGCGTCTGGCCTACGACGAGTTATTTGCGCATCAAGTGACCTTGGCGCTGGCCCGTCAAAAGGAACGCCGCAAAAAGGGCCGGGCGAGCACCGGGGATGGCCACTTGCAGGCGCGTGTGATGGCGGAATTGCCCTATACGCCGACCGCTGCGCAAACACGGGCCATTTCGGAAATTACCGATGATATGGCAACAGCAAAGCGAATGAACCGACTTTTGCAGGGCGATGTCGGCGCGGGGAAAACGTTGGTCGCCTTCATGGCGTTGCTGCGCGCGGTTGAGGCGGGCGGGCAGGGTGTGTTGATGGCCCCCACCGAAATCCTTGCACGCCAGCATGTGCAGGGGTTGCGGCCCTTGGCAGATCAGGCGGGCGTGGTGTTGGAAATCCTGACAGGCCGCGATAAAGGCGCAGAGCGGCGCGCCAAACTGGCCGCACTTGAGCGTGGCGATATTCAGGTATTGGTTGGCACGCACGCGGTGTTTCAGGCCGATGTGCAATTTCACGATCTGCGGCTTGCGGTGGTGGATGAACAGCACCGATTCGGGGTGCGGCAAAGGTTGGAACTGGGTCAAAAGGGCCGTCAGGCGGATGTGCTGGTGATGACCGCGACACCGATCCCGCGTTCGCTGGCGCTGGCGCAATACGGCGACATGGATGTGTCGATTTTGGACGAAAAACCACCCGGGCGACAGCCGATTAAAACCGCCTTGATCAGCACCGACCGAATGGACGAAGTGGTTGCGCGCTTGCAGTCTGTCATCGCTGAGGGGCGGCAGTGCTACTGGGTTTGCCCCTTGGTTGAGGAAAGTGAGATCAGTGATCTAATCGCCGCTGAGGAACGGTTCAAACGGCTACGCGCAACCTTGGGTGAAGGGGCCGTTGGGCTGGTGCATGGCCAGATGCCTTCGGCTGAAAAAGACGCTGCGATGAGGGCATTTCAAAATGGAACAACGCAGGTTTTGGTCGCCACCACAGTGATTGAGGTTGGTGTTGACGTGCCCAATGCCACAATCATGGTGATAGAACGGGCGGAGACCTTTGGGCTCGCACAATTGCACCAGTTGCGTGGCCGGGTCGGGCGCGGGCAGGCGGCGTCGACCTGTCTGTTGATGTATCAAGCCCCGTTAAGCGAAAGCGGGCGGCAAAGGTTGGAGGTCGTGCGCGAAACCGAGGATGGTTTTGTGATTGCTGAGACTGACCTCAAGATGCGCGGCACCGGGGATCTGATCGGTACCGCGCAATCGGGGGTGCCACGGTTCCGGGTGGCTGATCTGGAACGGCAGGCCGGCTTGATGGCGGTGGCGCAATCGGACGCGCGCAAATTGCTGAACGACGACCCCGGTTTGATGTCTCCCCGGGGGCAAGCGACGCGGACATTGCTATGGCTCATGCGGCAAGACGAAGCGATCCGTTTGATTTCAGTGGGTTAATCCGCGGCGGAACATTTTGTTCGCTAATGTTCTCATTTAGTTCTTTACAGGGCGCTCACAAAATGGAACAAAGAGGCAACAAAGACGGAGAGATAGAATGACAACGTTCAAAACACTCAAATCCATTGCAACCCGGTCCCAAGACACCTTGTTGCAAGACGCCGTTGGCGCGGCTGCTTTGATCGTGATGCTTGTTGTCAGCCTGCATCTTCCTGCTTTTGTTTGATATCTGCCTGCGCTCTCATGCCGCTTGCCTGACGCATCCGTCCCAAATTTGATGCGGTCGACTTATTACTGCCTGTCTTAGTCGATGTCGGGGTTTTCCCGCAAAAGGCAAATCCGGGTCCCACATGAGCAACGCTTTCCTTGCGCCGCCATCCTTGTTCGGGATGTGCGGCGTTTTTTTTGACACCGGGCTAACCAGCTAAAAATTTACGATTTGCTAATCTCTGCGGCATGGGTGGCGTGCTGCATCGCTTCGGCCACCGCCTCAAGGCTCAACATGATCGACGCATGGCGGTTTTTATAATCCACAGCAGGGGTCAGAACCTCGAAACCCTCAAAGGGCGGGTCTGGCACAGGACCACTTTCCTTGAGCATGGCGCGCAGTTGATCGCGGGCTTTTTCGACTTGATCCAGCGTTGCACCGGGGGCAGCTGAACCCGTCACGGCAGCTGCCGCTTGACCCAAAGCGCAGGCTTTTACATCTTGCCCCAATTGTGACAACTGACCGTCCAGCATGACCACATCCACCGTTACCGTCGATCCACAGAGTGGCGAACGGCGTTTGACCGTAGCATCCGGTGCATCCAAACGACCCAAATGCGGGATGTCCGCCGCCAACGCCAAAATCCGCGCAGAATAGAGTTTGATCAGATCGGTGTCGCCCGACATGGTTGTTTCCTTTGCCTTAGAATGCCTACATAACCCCCGAAACCAAAGATGCAAAAAACTTTTCTGAGAGGTGGACCAGCGGTGCCATTTGATCCTTCCAGCTTGACCTATAACGACGCCGGGCTGATCCCGGCCATTGCGCAGGATGTTGTTACCAAAGAGGTGCTGATGCTGGCGTGGATGAATGCGCAAAGCATTGAACAGACAATAGAGACAGGCCGCGTAACTTATTGGAGCCGCTCACGGCAGGAGTTTTGGATCAAAGGCGATACCAGCGGCCACATTCAGGAGTTGATCGAACTGCGTTTTGATTGTGACCGTGATTGCCTGTTGCTGCTGGTGCGACAAACCGGACCTGCCTGCCATACCGGACGACGCAGTTGTTTCTATACCGGGGTTGAAGACGGCAACGAAGTCGAATTGGCAAAGCCGCTCTAGACCCGCAGTTTTGCCAAGTCCGGAATCTTGCGCTAGCCTTGTCATATTATAAAGGTTGGGAATGGGATTTGGTTATGAGGTTATTAACACTGGGTGTCAGCGCGGCGATGGGTGCCGTAACTTTTGCGCCATTGGTACAGGCGCAAAGCGCTGGTTTTGATCCACGGGCCAATTGCAGCGCCGTTTTGAGCAATGCATCGCAGGCCGATCAGGTGATGATCGCCGCTTGGACCTTCGGCTACATCGCCGCGAATACAGATAATGTGCGGCCTGTGGATCCGAACAATAACGCTATTTTACTGGGAAACCTTGCCAAAGTTTGTCAGGCGAACCCCAATGCCAGTCTCTTGGCCTTGGTCGAAGCCAGCAACAAACCCGCGGCAGCCGCGCCCGCAGCGGCACCGGGCAGTGAGGCCGAGGCACGTGCCTTGGTTGATGAATTCCTGAAGCCGGGCGCAGATTTGCGCGCCTTGACCCAAGCGCTGATCCCAACCGAAGCAGATGTGCGGGCGGTTTTTGCCGATCCTTTGGCAACAGCACTTTGGGCGGATTATCAGGGGCAGATGGGGCCGGGCTTGGCCTTTGGTCCCAAAGAGGGACAAACCGCGAGCCTGGTGGTCTATACCAGCACCCGCGCATTGTTTGAGCAGAAACCGATTTTGAATGAATTTCCGGGGGGCTACAAAGACGTTCTGCAGTATTTTAAGATCGACGTGCCGATCGTGCGGTTCAAATTTGTCAAGCCGGGTGAGACATTAGGACTGGCCTTTGCCGGGCTGACCTATGTCAATGGCCGTTGGGTGATTATGCCAAAGCCGTGGCGCAGTTTACCAAATTAACAACAAGCGCTAAAGCCCTACCATCAAACGAATATCTTCCGGTGATTTGCCCTCGGATCGGTACAGCGAAATGGCGCGCGCATCGTCGCGTTTGGCCAATCGCTTGCCCTGATCATCGCGGATCAAAGGGTGGTGATGATAGATCGGTGTCGGCAGGCCAAGAAGACGTTGCAGCACCACATGAATTTTTGTCGCTTCAAACAGATCCTGACCGCGTACCACATGGGTGATACCCTGTTTCGCGTCATCCAAAACCACGGACAGGTGATAGGAGGTGCCCATGTCACGGCGGGCAAGGACGATATCGCCGATATCATGGATCAAGGTGTAGGCATCAACGCTGACGTCGCCTGAGGATAGACCGGTTTCTGAAAAAAATATCTTAGTATCAATACCTTCTACAGCTTTCCTCATGTCCAACCGGAGAGGCTTATCAACGGGCCGCACGCCGCTGCGTTTTGTAGTATTGCGGCACGTACCGGGATAAATCACACCATCTGGACCATGCAGTGGCGCGCCTTCCTGCGGGGCGAGTGCCGCGGCGGCAATGTCAGCACGCGAACAAGTACAAGGATACAGCAGGCCACGCTGCCATAGCTGATCAAGCGCTGCATCATAGACACTCTGCCGTTCAGATTGCCGCATTACTGGGGTTGGCCACGTCAGGTCAAGCCAGGCCAGATCATCGTAAATCTGCGCCTCCCATTCGGGGCGGGCGCGTGACTGGTCAATGTCTTCGATCCTGAGCAGGAATTCGCCGCCCGCCGCCCGCGCCAAATCGTATGCCAAAAGCGCAGAATACGCATGACCAAGGTGCAACGGCCCGGTTGGGGACGGCGCAAAACGTGTGCGAAAGGTCACTTCTTTTCAATCACATAGACGTTTGATTTCAGATCAATGCCGGGCAGATGCGGTCCATGTTCGCGAAACAGCAATGTCGCGGCCCCACAATCAATCCATTCATTCACACGCGCCTCGTTTGCTTTATCTTCCAGCGCGTGATCATTGAACGAGAACACCAAAAAACCGCCTTTGGCGAGGCTTTTCATCAGCGTATCGAACACCGATATAGGGGCCGCCCCCGCACCAATCACACCGATCGCTGCAATGGCGGCATAGTCGCCGGGCGCATGGGCCAGCGGCGCACCTGCTTCGATATGATGCAAGGTGCGATACACGCCTTTGTCGTTCGCCTGCGCCAGCATATCCGCAGACAGATCAACGCCATCAATCGTGGTAAAACCCGCCAGTTTCAAGGCCAGACCCGACAATCCGGTGCCACAGCCAAAATCCAGGATTGGCTTGGTCAGATCATCACAATATTTTGCAAGCGCTTCGGCACAGCGGCCCGGCGTGGCATAGCCATGTTCGCCCACCTCAGCCTCATAACTGGCCGCCCAATCATCATATAATGCGCGAGTTGAGGCGGCATCGCGCGCGCCATACGCTTTGTCTAGAAATTTTTCAGTCATGGCATAAGGCTACGAACCACGGGCGGTCTCGTCCAGCCTTAACTTTTGAGCCAGTTCTGCCAGTCTTGCTTGGCACGATCAGTATAGGCTTTGTAGCGGTCTTTGCGGCCTCGGCGCCCCGACTTCAGGCCCTCAACCGGGGGGAATAGGCCAAAGTTCACGTTCATAGGTTGAAATGTCTTAGCCTCTGCACCGCCGGTGATATGGGTGATCAGCGCGCCCATCGCCGTGGTGTTGGGCGGGGTGCTGATCGCCTCGCCTTTGATCTCGGCCACGGCCATGCGCCCTGCAAGCAAACCCATCGCAGCGCTTTCAACGTATCCTTCGACCCCAGTGATCTGCCCGGCAAAGCGGATGTTGGGTTGTGTGCGCAGGCGCATCTGTTCGTCAAGTAACGTCGGTGAATTGATAAAGGAATTCCGGTGGATCCCGCCAAGTCGAGCGAATTTTGCATCCTCCAAACCCGGAATCATCTTAAAAACATCAGCTTGTGCGCCATACTTCATCTTGGTTTGAAAGCCGACAATGTTGTACAGTGTCCCCAACTTATTATCGCGGCGCAGTTGAACCACGGCATAGGCTTTGACGTGAGGCTGGTGTGCATCAGTGAGACCAACAGGTTTCATCGGGCCAAAGCGTAGGGTCTCGCGACCCCGTTCCGCCATCACCTCGATAGGCAGGCAGCCGTCAAAATAACCAGCGGTCTCGCCTTCGCGAAATTCGGTTTTTTCCGCCGACAACAGGGCGTCAATGAATGCCTCGTACTGGTCTTTGTCCATCGGGCAATTCAGGTAAGCGGTGCGCTCTTCCTCGGTCTCGCCCTTGTCATAGCGGGACTGCATCCATGCTTTGTCCATGTTGATGCTGTCAAAATAGACAATCGGCGCAATGGCGTCAAAGAAAGCCAATGCTTCGGCCCCGGTTTGGGCCGCAATCGCTTCGGCCAATGCGCCGGAGGTCAGGGGCCCGGTGGCAATGATCCAATGACCATCCTTTGGCAGTTCAGTGATTTCACCGTATTCAACGGTTACATTGGGGTGCGCCATCAATGCGTCCGTCACGGATTGCGCAAACGGGTCGCGGTCCACAGCCAACGCGCCACCCGCGGGCAGGCGGTGTTTATCCGCCGTGGCCATGATCAGCCCGTTCGCCGCGCGCATTTCCCAATGCAAAAGGCCAACCGCGTTTTGTTCGTTGTCATCAGAGCGAAACGAGTTGGAACACACCATTTCACCCAAGAGCCCGGTTTGATGCGCAAATGTGCCTACCTGCGGGCGCATTTCGTGAATCACTACGGGAATGCCAGCGTTTGCAGCTTGCCATGCGGCCTCTGATCCGGCCATGCCGCCGCCGATGATGTGGAGTGTATCTGTCATGAAACGCGATGTAGGGCAGGGTGCGCCGCTGCGCAACAGGCAGTCTCGCCACTGCTGCGTATATACTGAGATTTTGGAGGGGATTTTTGGGGTCGCCGCTGCGGGAATGGCCGATCAGTGAGAGGCTGATCTGGAGGGACCTTCCGCCGTCGGCGACCCAAAATCATCAAGGCATATGACGCCTTGCCCCATTCATGCCCCAATTCCGCCCGATTTGCCAGAAGAAATTTGTGAACAATTAACTATAAAAATGGAAACAATCACTGGGTCCAACCGGGGGGGCGTTTCTCAAGAAAGGCTGCAATGCCCTCTTGAGTGTCTTTGTGCTGCATATTTTCAACCATGACGTCACCTGTGTAGTTATAGGCCTGAGCGATTGGCATCTCAATTTGTTGATAAAAGGCAGTTTTGCCCAATTTCACCGCTGATCCCAGCTTGGATGCGATTTGATCGGCGAGGGCCGCAGTTTCACGTTGCAGGTCGTCGGCTGCGACAACGCGGTTGACCAAGCCAAGGTTCTCGGCGCGCGCGGCGTCGATAAAATCGCCCGTGGTCAGCATTTCAAACGCTTTCTTACGTGGAATATTCCGGCTGAGCGCGACCATGGGCGTGGAACAGAACAGCCCGATATTAACGCCATTGACTCCAAACCGGGTTTCTTTCGCCGCAACCGCCAGATCACAGGTGGCCACCAATTGGCACCCGGCGGCGGTTGCAATGCCGTGAACTTGGGCGATCACGGGCTGTGGCATCGACTGTATCCGCACCATCACCGCGGCACATCGGTCAAACAGATCTTTGAAAGCCGCCACTCCACCATCAGGATTTTGCCGCATCGCGGTCATCTGGCGCAGGTCGTGGCCGGCACAGAACGCTGTTCCAGCCCCGGAAATAACGATCACTCGAATCTGTGGATCATTCGCATAGCCATCGAGCGTGGCTTGCAACCCAGCCAGCATCTCATCCGACAAGGCATTAAGCCGTTCTGGCGCATTCATCGTCAGATGCACCACGGCCCCGCGTGTTTCGATTTCAAGAATTGCCATCTTGCCCTCCGACCCCATTGTGGGCCAATCCTAAAGTGACAAAGCAGGAGAGAACAAGCATGGCTGTGAAAATGGACGTCGACGCATTGACCGTTTTTATGGGGGAAGTGTTTGATCAGGTTGCGGATGACTTTGCGATTGATCATGTGGGTGAGGGCGA
>JBPOFE010000045.1:0-20995 GCA_051252035.1 Sulfitobacter sp. | reverse complement strand
GCACGAAGGACTGCTTGGGATATGCAACGCGATGACCGTTGTTTCTGAGTTTGGTTATGGTGCGTTGTCAAATGGAACTAGAACCATTTCACCATAGTACTGATGAAGTAGGCCGCGAACGTTTCGCGGCCTACTTGTTTGTAATTTAGCCCAGCTTTGCCCTGACACTGTCACGATACAGCGCTTTGACGAGAGAAATCATCATGAAGACCATGACAATCGTGAACGGCAAGGCCCCGATGATCATCGCGTTTTGCAACGCTCCGAATGGGTTTGCCTCGGCACCGCTATTGCCTGCAATGATCAGGGCCCCAATCACCGCCGTCAGGATCAAACCCCAGATGATGCGGTGTTTGATGCCAGTTTCCTGTTCGCCGCCGGACATGATGGTGTTCATCACCAAAATGCCTGAGTCCGCGGACGTCACAAGGAAGGTCATAATCAGGACCACACACATGATGGTGATGGCAGAAAGGAATCCACCAGAAATCATTTGCTCGAGCGTGGCAAACAATTTGGCTGTGTTGGTGGCACCGATCAGGGAACCGGCAGCATCGCCGTTCAGCTCCAGATCAATCGCCGTTCCGCCCAGAATAGTCATCCACAAGAAGCACACGATGGCAGGTGCGATAACGCAGCCAAAGATGAACTCGCGCACGGTGCGACCTTTCGAGATACGTGCAAGGAACAAGCCAACGAAAGGCGAGAACGCGATCCACCAAGCCCAGTAGAACGTGGTCCAACCCGCCTGCCATCCGAACTGGCGGCCTTGTTCACCAGCGGCATAGATCGCTTCTGCATCCAAATCCGCTGCGGCTGCTGGCAGTCCTTCGGTGAAACCAGACAGCGAACCCCAAGGGGACGTTGCCGAGCCATAAATCGCCGCAACATCTTCGGCAGGCAACGCTTGTGCCGCCTCAGGAAGCGCGGATGCAAAGGCCTCTGCGGATTGCGGGCCATAGGCCCCGAAGGACATCTGAACAAAGTGCAGAATATAGTCGACCAGACCTGTACCGAACTTTGTCATCGCAAAGAAGAACGAGCCGAAGAATACAAAGGTCAAAAGCAAGATCACCGACAGCACCAGATTGAGGTTCGAAAGGTATTTGATCCCCCGACCCACGCCAGACACCGCCGACAGGATCGACAGGCCCATGATGACCAGCAAGGCCGCAATCAACCCCACGGTACTGGGTTTGGGTGCTTCTGCATCGCCATTCATCAGCCACTCCATGCCAGACACGGCGTAAACGCCGTCAACGAACTGGCTGACACCAAAACCGATGGTGACGGACACGCCAAGGATCGTGGCCACAACACCAAGTACGTCCACCAAATGACCAAGGAAACCATTGGCAGTTTTGCCCAGCAATGGGGTGAGCGCAGACCGGATCGTCAGTGGCATTTCGCGCGTGTAAGCGTAGTAGGCCAAGGAGAGGCCCGTCAGCACATAGATGGCCCAAGCGTGGAACCCATAATGCAGGAACGTATAACGATACGCAGACTGCACCGCCTCCTCAGAGTTTGCAGCCACTTCGCCAGCCAGCACGACAGGGTTGGACCCCCAAAGGCCAAGCGGTTCGGCGGTCGCAAAGACCATCAGACCGACACCCAGACCCGCACCGAACATCATTGAGAACCAAGAGAAGTTCGAAAACTCCGGCTTGGTTCCGGCGGTTCCAAGCAACTTGCCACCTGTTGCCGGCAACAAGGCCAAGACAAACAGGAAGAACGCAAAGATTCCAACTGACACGATGTAAAAGCTGTTGAAGCCATTCAACAAACTGCCGTTCACTGCAGACAGGACGCTACTGGCATTGCCGGGCCAGACAAGCGCCCAGACAACCAGCGCGACCATAATCGCCTTACTGATCAATGCGATGGGAAGGCTGTAGCCTTCGTAAAAACCGGATGGAGCTTTTTCAATCTCCAACTCGGTAAAGGGTGGTTTTATAGACATCTCTGTTTCCCTGTTTTTATTGCGCCGTGTATTGATGTCCCACAGCCAGTAGGCGCTTTGACTGTGGGCTTGTTTGTGTTGTCTCAATCATTGTCGGATACGCCTGCGCCCGCCCCCAGCAAACGAGAGGCTTCTGTCGCAGGGGCATAGGTTCGCTGTGCAAAAGTGTTCAGTTTGGCCCAAACATCCGGGCTGACGTTTCCGCGCATTGCGGGTGCAGCAAGAGCGTGACTGCTTTGCGCCATGACACACTGCAAAGCACTGGTTTGAGGTGTGTTCAATTCGTCTTCAGACCCTTCGAGGTACAGGTCGTATCCGTTTGTGGTTGCACGTACGTTGTTCCAAGCCACGGTCAGTGGGGCCTTGATATGCAGGGCGGCCCATGCGGCGAAAGGGACAACCAACAAGGGTTGCGCGACATCGTGCATAGTTTGCCCCCGCACAGCAGTCAGGCGATCTGCGCAATCATTCAAGGTGACGCCAGCGGTCAAAGGACACAGCACACCGGTCGCGCTGGACCAATCTCCGTCCAAGGTCTGGGGCGGGCCATCATGGGCCTGCTGCTCTAAATGCGCGGCCAAAGCCGCAGCACCCGACAGACCATGAGAGACAAGCCACCGCACAGCTTTTCCTGCCTCTTCCGCGACGCCCCAGTCATACCCGCCACCGCGTGCTGCTTTCTTGGCATGCGCCTCAATCTCGTTCAGTGAGTACGTCATAGGCGCGCCGTGGATGGATAAGGCCAGAACTCATCTGACATGGACAATTCTTCGGGGTACGGCGCATTACCGAACATGCAAATCCGCACCCAGCGGTCTGATCTCGGATCGAAATGCGTAGCCCCGAAAAATGACAGCTTGCACCGCAACATATCAATTGGCATCAGCTCCGACCCAATTGTGTTGTCGCGGATTTCTGCATAGGGTGCCTGTGCCACGATCTGGGCGCGTCGCACGCTATGGCGATACTGAGGGTGAGCCAACAAGAAAGCAGCCAAAGTGGCCTCTTTGTCCTCACCCTTCATGGCAATATAAAGCGCTGCCGCGTCCCGACCCGGTGCCAAAGGTTGCTCGTAAGGCGCAATTGGTTCTTCGAAACGCTCGCCCAGACGCGGCTCCAACTTCTCGGCAGAGACATACCATGCACGGGCACATTGCTGCTGCCCGGACCAGTCAATAGCCAGCGCCCAGCCATAGGCGCGTTCGAGGATCGCGCGCAACTCGCCGACACGCATGGTGCCATCAATACGAAACGCTTGCGTGTTTCGGTCCGACATTTGATCTGACAAAGCGTCAACTAGCGCGCCATAGGGTTCCAGCAGCAAGGAGGCCAGACATTCCTGCGCATCTTCGCCTAAGGTGGCTTCGGCCCATTGATAAAGCCGATCCCACGGATGGGCCGTTTGCAGATCAGCCTGTGCCGCGTGGTCTGCCAATTTGCTCAGGTCGCGGCGCAATTGTTTGAGCTTTTCGATCTGGCCCTCATGCGCAGAATGCCAGATGTCGGCAGAGATCAGCGACCGTTCCAGCAAGCCGCGAAAGGTCTGAACCTCTGCAGTCGTGGCGGCAGTCAGGTTGCGGACGATCGCAATTGCCTGTTCGCGCGCCGCAATCCAGTTGTTGAACAGCATGGGGTGATTGATCAGAAATGGCGCCATGCCAAGCCCGGTCGAATTGCCAATCCCGAGGCTGCGCGCGATGGTCGGGTCCAATGTGACAGCGGCCTCGCCGCCTTTTAGTTTAGCTACATGTTGCACCAGATCGCGCACATAGGTCCGAGTCAGAAAGACTGAGAGCATTTCGATCTGGAACGGGGCGGCACATTCGGGGCGGTCCGCGATCATCTCATAATCCGCCGCGCCGAGTTTGCCCGATCCGTAAACGGCCGTGGTGCGCATCAGGTACCCAACCTTGGCAATCTCGCTGGGGTCTGGTTGCTGACCTATTGCAAGCGCCGAGACCACATGATCCCACAACCTGACAGAGCGGTTGGCGCGCGACACGGACAGCTCTGTTTCGCGCACGCGGCCTGCCTCTTGCAGCGGGATGTTCTGGCGCAAACGCGCAATGTCAGCGGCGTCAGGTACGCCGTCAAACAGGGTGAACGTGCTGTCCCAGGCTGTTGCAATCACCCGGTCTGAGCGTTGCTCGGATGGCAGATCATGGCCAAAAGCGATAAGGGAATAGGTGCGGTCAGGGGTATGCGCAGAATAGACTGCGTGGCCGACGCCTTTGTCGTCAAATTCAAAAACGGGTCGGGAAAAGGTCCATTTTTCGCGAGTCATCCGGCGGGTCAGAACGCGCATGAACGACAGGCGGGATTGGTGAAAGGAGCCAAGGCGTGACAACCGCATGACCAGTGCGGGGTCACGTTTGGCAATTGTGCTTGATGTCTCAGTCTTGATCCTCATGGCCTGCCCCTCCCTTAGGTCAGTGGTGTGAAATTTTCCGCGTAGAACCTATGCCAGTTATCCCCCATGATGCCCGCGACCTCCCCGTCGCTAAACCCCGTGGCGCGCAAACCCGCTTCGATGTTTCCAAAGTCGCGATTGTCATTGAACCAGCCTGGCATCGGTGGAAAGCCCGGCGCCGCGGCAGAGCCTTCGCCATAGTCGATCTCCTTGCTCCAGCGACCCACACGCATCCATTCGACCACGCTGTCAGGCTGATCCTGACACAGGTCCGTCCCAATCCCGAGGTTTTGAGCGCCGTACTTCTCAGCCGTGCGGGCAATCATCTCGCAAAAACTGTCGAGCGTGCAGTCGGATTTACCTTTGAGGTGATGCGGATAAACCGAGAACCCCAACATCCCGCCATTGTCTGTCACTGCGCGGATCACATTGTCCTTCTTGTTGCGCAGCGCGGGGGACCAATCATAGGGGTTGGCATGGGTGATCGCGATAGGGCGCTCGGAAATCTCCGCCGCCTCGATTGTAGAGCGATCCGCCGAATGGCTCATGTCCACAACCAGTCCGACACGGTTCATTTCCTTGATCACCTGGCGCCCCATGCGGGTGATGCCAGTGTCCTCTGCCTCATAACAGCCCGTCGCCAGCAGGGACTGATTGTTATAGGTCAGTTGCATAAAACGCGCGCCAAGGGTGTGTACGATTTCAACAAGCCCGATGTCATCCTCAATCGGGCTGGGGTTTTGGAACCCAAAGAAGATTGCGGTTTTGCCCTCGGCCTTGGCACGATCCACGTCACTGGCCCATTGGCCCTTTATGATCAGATCGGGGTATTGCTCGAACCAACGGTTCCATTGCTCAAAGTTCAGAACCGTCTCGCGGAAGTTCTCGTGGTAGGCAATGGTCACATGCACCGCATCGACGCCCCCTTGACGCATCTGGCGAAAGATCTTTTCCGACCAGTTGGCGTATTGCAGGTTATCAATGCGCATCATTGCGGCGTGCCCGAGGCGATATAGGCGGTTTTCACGATGGTATAGAAGTCACGCGCAGTTTGCCCTTGTTCGCGCGGCCCGTAAGAGCTGTCACCACGCCCGCCAAAGGGCACGTGATAATCGGTGCCAGCGGTGGGCAAGTTGACCATCACACAGCCTGATTGCGCATTGCGGCGGTAATGCGTCGCGCGGGCCAGATTGGTGGTCACAATACCCGCGGTCAGGCCAAAGTTCGTGTCGTTGACCACATGCAGCGCCTCGTCGTAGCTGCCTACGGGGATCACGCAAGCCAATGGCGCAAACATCTCTTCGCGATTGATGCGCATGTCATTGTTTGTGCCCACAAAGATGCCGGGCGACATGTAATAGCCATCAGTCGGCATCTCTAGGCGCTGACCACCGCAAAGCAGTTCTGCCCCCTCAGCGACCGCAAGATCGACATATGCGAGGTTCTCTTTCAACTGCTGTTCGGACACGACTGGCCCCATCTGGGTGCCTGCTTCCAAGGCATGGCCCACCTTCATTGCCTTGGCACCTGCAACCAGTTTTTCCACGAATTGATCATGCACCGACTGATGAACAACCAAGCGTGACGACGCCGTGCATTTCTGACCTGACCCGCCAAAGGCACCACCCAAAGCCAGCGAGACCGCCAGATCAATATCCGCATCGTCCATCACGGCCAAGGCGTTCTTTGATCCCATCTCCATCTGCACACGCGTCAGGTTCTGAATGGCACTTGCGGCGATACCCTTGCCCACGGGAACCGAGCCGGTGAAGCTGATGGCATTCACCTTTGGGCTTTCGACCAGACGTTGACCAATCGCGCTGCCCGCGCCCATCACCAACGAAACAAGGCCTTTGGGGATATCTTGGCGCGCGATGATCTCGACCAATGCTACGGCAGACGCCGGGGTCACATTCGCAGGCTTCCACACGACGGCGTTGCCATAGCACAATGCAGGTGCGATCTTCCAAGACGCGGTTGCCGTTGGGAAATTCCACGGCGAGATCACCGCCACAACCCCAACTGCCTCGCGGCGCACGTCAATCTCGATCCCGTCCCGCACAGAATCCGCGGTGTCGCCCATCTGGCGCAGTGTTTCAGCGGCATAGTATGTGAAGAACTGACCAGCGCGGTACACCTCGCCCTTGCCCTCTGCCAGCGGCTTGCCCTCTTCGCGGGCCAGCAATGTGCCGAGCTCTTCGGCGCGGTCCATCATCTCGGTGCCGATGGCCATCAGAACGTTGTATTTCCGTTCGATCCCGTAAGCGGCCCATTCGACTTGCGCACGCTGGGCTTGTTCCAGCGTTGCATCCAGTTGGTCAGGCGTTGCCTGTGCGAACATTCCGATCAGATCGCTCAGATCAGATGGATTGCGGTTTTCAATTTCGGATGCACCCGCCACCCATTCTCCAGCGATGTAGTTCAGATTGATATTGGCCATGATGTATCCTTTCGAGTGAGTGCCGCAGGCGCGCGCACACAAAGGATACTTCGCTTGAGTGATTTAGGCATTTTGAAAGAAGTGAATTTTATTTCAATATTTCTGAATTTAGGTTTCCATGATCAAACTGCCATCCCGTTTCATCTCGATGATCAGCTTAAGAAATTCCCGCGCTGCTGGCATCAGTAAATTGTTGGGTCGTGACATCAGATGCACAGTCCTGCGCGCGGCCACATCGGCAAGCGGCAAGAACGCAAATTCATCAAGGACATTGGCAACCGCCAGTCGCGGCAACACCGTTATCCCAACGCCCTGCCGCACCAAACCCAATAGGGACGCCGTATTGGGAACCATCAGGCGCGAACGGGCAAGAATGGGCGCAAAGTCCGGATCTGTGATCTGTTCACACAAGCCATTCGCGATGATCGGATGATCCCCCATCGTGCGCCATGACAGCTTATCCCAGTCGTTGGCCAACGGATCGTCTTTGCGACAAACCAGCCCAAAGGCATCGCTAAACAACTCCGTCCGGCGCATCCCTTCGACTTCAGAAAGTGAGCCGATCCCGATATCGGCCCGTTCGCGGTCCAGTTCACGCGCGATGGTCACTGAGTCCATATCACGCAGGTCGATCTGTACTTTCGGGTACTTCTGCGCGAACCTGAAAATCACAGGAGGCAGTACGGTCGTTGCCACCGATGGCGTCACAGCCAGCCTCAGATAGCCAAGCTCAGACCGCGATAGTCCCTCGATCACCGACACCGTGTTCTCGAAATGGGCCACCTCGCGGCGCGCCTCGGCCAGAATGAGGTCTCCGAGCGGCGTTAGACGGGATTTTCTGGCTGTCTCGAAAAGGGCAGAGCCTACATGCTCTTCAAACTGTTTCAACATCATAGAAACAGCAGATGGGGTACGCCCAAGCGCGTCTGCCGCCTCTGACAGGCTGCCGTGGGTAGCCACTGTCGTAAAGCATCTGAGCATGTCGATCTTGATCGCCAACTTAAGAACTCCTGAATTAAATTTAACGAAATCGAGTTTGCCTCAATTTTGTTGTCATGACCATATGGCAATCAACCTGTCCCGGTCGGAATAGGAAAACACAGAAGTTGAGGGAAATTCTTATGATTGAGCGTATCGACACTGGAACACGGTCGAGCAAAGTCGTGAAATACAATGGTGTAGCTTATCTGACAGGCCAAGTCGCCGAAGGGGACACCATTCAAGAACAAGTGAAAACCTGTTTGGATAACGTTGATGCCCTGTTGAAAAAAGCCGGGTCGTCACGCGAAGATATGCTGCGTGTTACCATCTGGTTGGCAGACATGGATGATTTTGATGGGCTGAATGAAATCTGGAACGCATGGGTGCCCGATGGTCATGCACCTGCGCGTGCATGTGGTGAAGCCAAGTTGGCCCGCCCCCAACTTAAGGTAGAATTCATCGTGGATGCAGCATATTCGTGAAAAACTGGCGATCTCAAGTAAGGAGTTTCGATGCTTGGTCGATCGCGAAGAAACACCAAGCAAAGATATCTCACCTATCTGGAGTGCGAAGGCTTCAAACCGCGACCTGAAGGTTTGAAGCCATTTGGGGTAAACTCCCAAAAGCTAACCGATAGAACTTTTTGCCGTCTGGCAGGAGCGAGCAGAAAAACCTGTTTACCAGGCAAACTAATTCTCCAAAGTGGCCGGCGATGGATGTTGTGGCATCGGGCATTTTGGGCTCTTTGCGGGCCTAGCTGCAAGGCGAGACAATTCCGACCTTGGATTTTCGGCCTTCGCCAACGCAGCATCTGTTCGCAGTCGCAGCACGGCTACTGCTGCGACGCTGTGCATGTCTCCGAACCGGTCGTTCTTGGGGTCTGCTGACCCCAAACCGAAACCACACCTCCTCTGCGCAGGCGTCAATGACCGCTTTGCGGATGAATGAGCGCAACAATTGGCAACCTGCCGGATCGTTGCTCGTTGATTTTGCCAGTCAGTCTAGTCTCCATAGACACAGCAATTTAGCCTGACGTTTCCGACATTTTCATCAGCACAATGCCCGCTAAAATCAGCATCGCAGCGATCAAACGCGTCGGGCTCACTGCTTCACCCAACATCACCACCCCGATGGTAAATGCGCCGATCGCGCCGATGCCTGTCCAGACTGTATAGGCAGTGCCAAGTGGAAGCGTTCGCATCGCCAGCGATAGCAAAGCGAAACTTGCAACCATTGTCGTGATTGTAATGACGCTTGGCACAAGAACGGTAAAGCCAAGCGACTTCTTCATGGAGAAGGCCCAGAGAATTTCCAAAAGACCTGCAAAAACAAGATAAATCCACGCCATATCCCAGTCCTCATTCGGACCGGGCCGTCCCGGAGTGTTTTGAAAGTGCGGGTCGTCCCGCACGGATCACAGCTAAAGTCTCAACGGTGCAGCGTCAAGATAGGGCCATACCACCATGGGTCACATCGCACGATTTGAGGCTACATTCCAGGGCTGACCATTCTCCAACTCTGCAACAAGATGGTCGATAAACCGACGCAGTTTTGGTGGCATCGGTGACACCGGCGGCCAGACCGCCACGATGGGCAGGCTGCGCGTTTGCGTATGGGGCAGGATGCGTTCGAGTTTACCCTCTGCGATCGGGTCGGTTGCGAGAAACCCCGGCAAGATCGCCAACCCCAGACCTTCAATCGCCATGTCCCGCATTGCTTCGCCGTTGTTCAGCGAAAGCCGACCCTGAAGGGGTGGTGGCGTGTCCTTTTCAAACGCCCATAATTGCGTGTTCGACATATGTTGGTAGCCGATAACCTCATGATCTTGCAGATCGGCCAGAGTCTGTGGGCGCCCGTGGCGTTCAAGATAAGTCGGGCTGGCGCAGGGAATGGTTTCATCCTCGCACAGCTTGCGTTGCATTAGAGCTGTGTCGCGCAGGTGACCGATACGGATGGCGAGATCAAAGCCATCCCTCAGCAAATCCCGCGCCCGGTCGTCGTAGTCGATGCGCAGCTCCAATTCCGGGTGTTGCGCTGCGAAACGAGCAATGATGGGCGACAGATGCAGCGTCCCGAAACTCATCGGGGCGGCAATGGACAATGTTCCACGCAGGACATCTTCATGCGCACCGCCCCAGGCGGCACTTTCCGCAGCTGCCGTGAGTTCCGCCAGAGCCGGGCGCAGTCGATCGTCAAGCTGTTGGGCTGCCTCGGTCGGCGTGATACGTCCGGCGTTGCGGCGAAACAGAGCCGCACCCAGTGTGGCCTCCAGATCGGAAATGCGTTTGCTGATGACGGATTTCGACAGGTTCAGCCGCGCGGCAACCGCGGTGATTGTTCCAAGCTCCATGACGGCCAGAAAGGTCTCGATTTCATCCAGCGT
The DNA here is from genome assembly GCA_051252035.1 of Sulfitobacter sp. Classification (GTDB taxonomy): domain Bacteria; phylum Pseudomonadota; class Alphaproteobacteria; order Rhodobacterales; family Rhodobacteraceae; genus Sulfitobacter. Next base: position 10,821 of record JBPOFE010000045.1, on the reverse strand, counting down.
GTATTTCATGCGTTAACTCTAGCAGTCGCCGACATGTTCGCAATGACAGAACACCGCATTCGCTGGGGTTTCGCTGGTGCCGAATAGGGATGGCGCCGATATTGGAGGCAACGAAAGGAGGCCACCATGGACCTGACAGGAATTCACCACCTCACCGCGATCACGGCGAAAGCGCCGGAGAACAAGCGGTTTTATACGGACACGCTTGGCCTGCGACTGGTCAAGAAGACCGTCAATCAAGACGACACGTCGGCGTATCATCTGTTCTATGCAGACGGGCAGGCCACGCCGGGTACCGATCTGACCTTCTTTGATTGGCCGACGGGGCCGGAGCAGCGCGGGACACATTCCATCGTCCGCACCGGACTTCGTGTCGCTGAAGGCAGCTTTGATTACTGGGCGGGACGTCTTGCGGGAGCAAAGCTGACGCATGGCGACGTGACCACGCTGGATGGCCGCGCCACGCTTGATTTCGAAGACCCGGAAGGGCAACGGTTCCGGTTGACTGCCGATGATGCAGGTGACGTTCACCCGTGGGAGCGCAGTCCGGTGCCGCCCGCGCATCAGATACGCGGGCTGGGGCCGATCACGATTTCGGTGCCAAAGCTTGATGCGACCAAGACGGTGCTGACGAAAGTGCTGAACATGCGTGAGGTGCGAGAATACGCAAGCCCCGATGGCATGGGCCGCGTCCATGTGTTTGAAATGGGTAAGGGCGGTGCTGCTGCGGAATTGCATGTGGCTGTTCAGCCAGACTTGCCCATTGCACGGCAGGGGGCGGGTGCTGTGCATCATGTCGCGTTTCGCACGCCGGATCTGGCAAGCATCGCTGCATGGGCTCAGCGATTGACCGAATTTCGCATCCCCAGTTCGGGCGAGGTTGAGCGATACTATTTCCGCAGCCTGTATTTCCGCGAGCCGGGCGGAAACCTCTTCGAAATCGCCACCGACGGGCCGGGGTTTGCCGTGGATGAGCCGATAGAGAGCCTGGGTGAAAGCCTTGCCTTGCCGCCCTTCCTTGAAGACAAGCGGGCCAAGATTGAGGTCGGCCTGAAACCTCTGGACTGAGCGCCACGCCGCCGGGAAAAAATCCCGGCGGCTTTCGGCACTTATTTCCAAGTGTCAGACTAAAGAAAGATCACTAAGATAGACGAATCCAACTAATGAATTACGGATTGGTATGACCTTGAACAGCTTTTTCCATTTTACCGCACGCGACCCGAAAGATGCGCATCGGGCGGCGACGCCGCTGGAACTGATGTTCGACCTTGCATCGGTCATTGCAATCGCCGCCGCCGCGCACGGACTTGCCCATGCGATCGAGGAGGCCCACGCCCTGCAAGGCGTCATTGGGTTTCTCTGTAGCTTCTTCATGATCTGGTGGGCCTGGATGAATTATACTTGGTTCGCCTCGGCCTACGACGATAATTCCTCTGCGTTCCGGATCCTGACAATGGTGATCATGTTCGGCTCGCTGATGCTGGCCGCCGGGATCGACGCGGTTTTCGATCAGGAACGGATATGGCTGGCGCTACTGGGCTTTGTGGTGATGCGCCTCGGGATGGCCGTTTTTTGGCTGGGCGCGGCGAAGGGTGATCCGGATCGGCGCCCTACCGCGTTACGTTACGCCGGGGGTATCGCAGCCATGCAAATCTACTGGATCGCGCTCGTCATTATCGTGACGCCAACGGCTGCGCTTTACTTGCCGTTGTTCATACTCGGCGCCATTGGCGAATTGTCGGTCCCCGCACTCGCCGAACGTCGCGGAACTACGACCTGGCATCGCCATCACCTGATCGAACGATATGGCCTTCTGAACATCATCGTGCTGGGCGAAACTTTCATTGCGATCACTGCGATGATCCAAATCGAAGGTGGTTCCGCATTTCCCGATGCAGGGCTGTTCTGGCTGGCCGCTATGTCTGCCGTGATCGCCTTCTCGCTTTGGGGGCTGTATTTTACCGACGAGGATCATCTGGCAAGCGATGAACTGCGCCATGCCATGATTTGGGGTTATGGCCACTTTGCGCTGTTCGCCGCCGGTGCTGCAGCTGGGGCTGGGATGCTTGTCATGCTGCATGCGCTTGAGCCGGGGGCTCATGTTGCGCCGCAAACAGGCGTTATTGCCACAGTTATCCCCGTCGCGATCTATTTGCTGACATTGTGGTTCATTCGCGATCGTTTTTGCCTGCCCGGTGCCGCACAGTTTCTTTTGCCCGCCGTTGCTGCGCTGGTTCTGCTTATCGCACTTGCAGCGCCCTTGGCATTGGAGATTGTCGCGGTAGTCCTGATCGTAACCGTCCTGATCCGCCGTGGATTTACCCGTCAGGCTGAAGGGAGCACGACATGACAACCATTTTGGGCCTTTCAGGCAGTCTGCGACGCGGATCCTATAACGCGGGCCTCCTGCGTGCCGCTGCAGAACTTGCCCCTGACACAGTCACAATCGAAACAGGCTCGATCCGCGACGTGCCGCTTTATGATGCGGACGAGGAAGCAAAGTCAGGATTGCCGGATGCGGTTCAGAAATTGCAGTCGCAACTAGCGGCGTCGGATGCCTTGTTGCTGGTCACACCGGAATACAACAACGGCGTGCCCGGTGTGTTTAAGAACGCCATTGACTGGATGTCGCGTGGGCCGGGATTGGACATGTTCGTCGGCAAACCCGTCGCGGTTATTGGTGCCTCGCCCGGCGGATTCGGCACCATCATGGCACAGGACCATTGGTTGCCGGTGCTGCGCACCTTGCGCACCCGTCCCTGGCAGGACGGGCGCTTGATGGTGTCGAAAGCAGGAAACCTCTTTGATGTTGAGGGGAACCTAATGGATGAGAAAACACGCGAACGGTTGGCTGAATTCGTCGCGGGCTTTGCCAAAATGATCGAAACGGCGTGAGAGACCGCAGCCAAAATCCCACGCCGTTCTGAGATCAGCCGATCTTGCCTTCTTTCATCAGGTCGAACCGTTTTGGGAAATACCATTGAAGGACTTCACGGAAACGGTCCGAAGTATCGCGTGCCCAGTTTCGCATCAGCTCTGATCCAAAGGAGATCGCCGTGACTGGACGCGCACCCGCGTGGACCATGCGTTCAAAGGCGCGATCATGCGCGACGGGTGAGATACCACCAACCGCATCGGCGACGGGATAGACGTCATAGCCTTCGGCCAGCATGTCGAGCGTCGGGAAGGTCAGACACACTTCGGTCCAGAGCCCCGCGATGACAATCTTCTTGCGGCCAGTGGCCTCGACCGCCTTGCGGAACTCCTCATCTTCCCATGCATTGACGCCGGTTCTGTCAATTTCTCCCACGTCGGGCAGCTCTGACATGATCACTTCATCGGTACCCGTGTTCACGCCCATATCGACACCGACCGTGGAGACGATCACCGGGACATCATAGGCTTTCGCCAACCGGCAGAGTGCCACCACGTTAAGGTTGATTTCTTCTTTGCTGGAAGATGTGACGGTCCGGTATTGTTCGGGCTGATAATCGATCAGCACGACGGCGCAGTTTTCGGGGGTCAGCAGGTGATCCGCTTTTGGGTCACGGATGGGTTCGGGTTGTGTTTTTGACATTGCTCTGTCCTTTTCCAAATTGCGGGCTTCGCCCGGTGCGGCGGCAAAAATATCGGCCATTTCAGGATAAACGACTGGCTGTTCTGTCATAGCCAACGAATAGCGAATTCCGTGTCAGTCAGGAGCGAACGTAGGTGCATCTGACAGCCAGTTCCGCGCCAGCGTAATGTCCTCATCGGTCAGTTCGTGTCCCGCAGGCAGGATGCGGCTGTCCAGCGACACGCCGCTGTTGCGCAATGCCTTTTCCAGCGCAGGTGCCATCTGCCCGAACGGATCCTCTGCGCCGTTGAGCATTAGCACGCGCGTTTCAGCGGCATCGCCCGCGGGCGATGTTTCAAGGGCCTGAACTGATCGCAGCAGCATCGCGCGGCGGATTACTCCGGGATGAAGTTGCAGGACCGCGCCCAAAAGGTTCGCGCCGTTGGAATAGCCGAGAAAGGTGATGCGGTCCGCGTCCAACCCATACCCTGACACCGCGCCATCAATGAACGCGACAAAGGCTTCGGCCTCCGACCGAATGTCGCTTTGATCATAGGTCACTGCATCGAACCTGCGAAACCAGCGGTTGATGCCTTCTTCGGTCGAGCGTCCGCGCACGCCCAGCAGCGTGGCATGTGGATTGATGCGCTGCGCCAGCGGCATCAGATCTGCCTCATTGCCGCCTGTGCCGTGCAGCAGGACGATGGTGCTGCCATCGGGGCCTTGAGGTCGATGAAAACGATGGATGAAGGGTAGATCACGCATGGGAAACCTTTCCTCGCCCGGCAGGGCGAATTGCGGAAGCATTGCTTTGAGGTCGTACGCGCGGTCGGAATCCTGCTGTGGCACGAACAACGTCTGACCCAGATCGTCCAGCGGTTCGTCTACCGTCATACCGGGCGCGTCGGTGGCGTATTCAATCAGCGTGCCAGCGGGTTCTCGCACATAGAGCGACAGAAAATACTTGCGGTCGTGGACATTGGTCACGTGATCGGCGTCCGCAAGGTCCAGTCGCATCTGACGCAGCGCGTCAGCATCCGGCGCGCGAAACGCAACGTGATCGAGGATGCCTGCGCCGGGGATGCTTGGCACAAAGCCTGCCGCGTCACGCACGTCGATTATGTCATTGTCTGACACCAATCGTCGGATTGCGCCTTCGACAGGTCCGTCCCGATACCCGAAGCTGGTCAGGAATTGGGCCGTCATGTCAGGGATCTCCGACAAGATCGTGACGCCGTGAAGGCGCGTTGGTGCAATGGGATCGGGCAATGCCGCAGCTGCCGGACGGTCGATACCGACCAGTTTGACCGTCAGATTGTCGGGGTCTTTCAGCCGCAGCACCGTTTCGCCGAACGCGCGCTTTGGCCCTTCGTGCTGAACACGCGCATCCATTGCGCGGGTGATCCAGTCGCCAATGCTCGCGGTCGGCACGGCAAAGCTGATTTCTGCAACCTGCCCATGGCCCACACGCCCGCGCCCACCATCTTCCCACACCAGAAAACTGACGAGCGATCCGGGTGACCCCGCCGCGTCGCCGTAGAAAAGGTGCAACTGTTCGGCATCTTCATACCCGCCTGTGCGTTTCACTAATCGCAAGCCAAGAAAGCCCACGTAGAAATCCACGTTCGCCTGAACATTAGCCGTGATGCCTGTCACATGATGAATTCCAGTGGTCATCGCAATGTCCTCAATTAGTGAGACTTCAATAGTCGAAAGAGACTGTCAGTGATCCTAAATAGGGTGATCGAGCAAAATACCGTAGGCCACCGCCACGAACACCGCGTTCTATCAGGCAGAACACATGATGGGTTATAAGCGGCATTGTGATATCCCATATTTGATCCCAACAGACAGGAGAAAACAATGAGCTGGAATCCCGCCCTTACCCCCGGTTGCCCTGACGAGATCGGGGTGGACGCCATTGAAACATTGATCATTCCCCGCGCCCGCGATCTGGGCGGGTTCGAGGTCAAGCGCGCGCTCCCCGCGCCCAAACGCCAGATGGTTGGACCGTTCATCTTCTTCGATCAGGCCGGCCCCGCCGAGTTTTTGACCGGGCAGGGCATTGACGTGCGCCCGCATCCTCATATCGGATTGGGCACGGTTACATACTTGTATCAAGGCGACTTTCACCATCGCGACAGCATCGGCACGGATCAGATCATCCGCCCCGGTGCGCTGAACTGGATGGTGGCGGGCAAGGGCGTGACCCATTCGGAACGCACATCGGCCGAAGGGCGCAGCGGGCCGCATTCGCTTTACGGAATCCAGACGTGGATGGCCTTGCCAGAGGACAAAGAGGACATGGACCCGATCTTTGAACACCACGGCAAGGACGCGATCCCGGAGATCGAGGCCGAGGGCATAAACGCCAAGTTGATCCTTGGCACGGCGTATGGTGAAAGCGCCCCGGCCACGATGTTTTCCGAGACCTTCTACCTTGATGTCACCTTAGAGGCAGGTGCGCGTTTCCCGTTGCCGGACGATCACGAGGACCGTGGGCTCTATATAACCCAAGGATCGGTCAGCATCGCCGGGCAGGAGTTCGAGGCCGGGCGCATGATGGTGTTTCGCCCCGGTGACAAAATCACTGTCTCGGCGGGTGCGCAGGGCGCGCGCCTGATGGCACTTGGGGGTGCGACCTTGAACGGCCCGCGTCATGTGTGGTGGAATTTCGTGGCCTCCAGCAAGGAAAAGATCGAGGCGGCCAAGGAAGAATGGCGTGCCAATCGTTGGGGTGAGGGGCTGTTTGATTTACCTGCGGATGACCGCGACGAATTTATTCCGTTGCCGGATTGATTGCGCTCGACCGCCAATAACGTCCTGCAAATACCGCTTTTCCCGCCGCGCAGGCGCGCGTCGGGTATCGATGTGGCATGACGGATCCTGAAAGGAGGACGCTATGAAAGATACAGTGCAAACACGACATACGACCCGATTGGGTTACATGACCGAAAAAGCGCAACGCGACTACATCACGTCTGCTGTTTCTAAGGGTGTGCTGCCCAAGAATGCATTTCGCATGCCTGAAATCGTGTCCCTGACTGCACCTGAAAGCCTGTCAAAGCCGATACAGTTCTGGCAGCTTTTCTCTGTTCTGGGCGTGCAACCCATCGTGAGCATCGTAGAGAACTTCTATGAGCGCGTTTTCAGAGATGAGGATTGGTTCACCTCCGTCTTTGAACGCGTGGGGCCGCTTGGGCACCATGTTAACACGCAGGCGGCCATGTGGGTCGATGTCATGGGCGGAGGCCCCTACTATCACGGAGCAGAATACCGACTGAACTTTCACCACACCCACAACGCGATGCAGTTGATGAACGACAAGGGGGCGGCACGCTGGTCGGAACTGATGCTGGACACGCTTGAGGACAGCACAGACGAACTGACCGCTGATCCACGCGTCAGAACCAGCATCAACACGTTCCTCGCCCACTTCATGTCGAAGTATGCGTTGGATTTCGGGTTCGAGAACCGTAGCTACTTTGGCGATACGAATCCGCCGTTTAATCCAAAGATCGACTTCATGAAGATGTCGGAGCAGGCGATCGCGTCCTTGTCCGAGGACGCACTGCGCGCAGCACTGCAGGAACGGGGCGTCGAGACGGCGGATTATCCTGACAAGCAGGCGTTGATCACCAAAGCGCTGATGATCTGATCATCGTTTTGCGCAGGCAGCAAAATCTTTTGGCGGCGTGAATAGTCCGGCTACCGAAGGGGCGTCCAGCTTCATGCTGTCAATCGACCAGCTTAGGCCAATCCATAAGTAAACCATCGCGCGTCAGATTGCCGGGCGACATCTCGGTCCGCTCGCGTGCTTGGGTCAACCGGACAAACACCAGTGTCCTGTCGCCGTCTTGTGCCCAACCTACGAACCAGCCCCACCCGCGTGCGTAATCGAGACTGCGATCCGCGCGTCGGGGGTAAGCCGCGCCAGTCTTGCCATGAATTACCCAGTTGCCGCTTTGCCAGCTCTGCATAATGCCGCGCGCATTCCGCATGGCCTGAGGGGAAACCGGCAGCTCACCCAAAACCAACCTGCGCAAGAAGGCAGCCTGCTCGTCAGGAGATACCTGAAGGGATGATGCGATCCACGCACGATCAAGTCCGTTGTTAAGTCCTGGATCACCAGAAAAATCAGCATTGCCATAATCAAAGGCTTGTGCATATCGGGTTAAGACTTCTTGGCCCATCGCTTTCGTAATCCGCTGGGAATACCAGACAACCGAGAAGCGCATCCAATCTGTGGGATCGGTATCTCGGGTCCAGTTGGTCCCGCCCCAATCTGGATCACCTGCCTGAAATCCCATGATGGGGTTATGGGCGTCCGTCAGCACATGTGCATCATAGGCCATAACTGCCAACGGCACCTTGAAGGTTGATGCAGGCGTGACGCGGGAGTCGCAGTCACCTTCTTCGACCAAAACAGCCGCTGTCGAAGCATCAAGAATTAGGGTGCAGACCGTATCCGCTCTGGCGGGCGTTGACAGGACCACTGACGCAATCAAGGCTAACAAAATGCGCAAATCAACTCCTCTCTACTTCACAATTGCGTTCTTGATTTATCGGCATTGCCGATACTTGTGAAAGGGTGTGTCTGGGCTCAAACCGGGCATTTTCTACAACGCGGCATATCCAAGGTCAGGTGAGAACGCGAAAATCAAAATCGTCTGACGTTCGATAGTGAACTAGACGTAAGTGCCTTCCGCCGCTGCGCGAATGGTGCGGATGTTTTCGCCGTAGGGGGAGGGGTCGCTCACCGAGCCGCCCTTGAAAACGGCGGAGCCTGCGACCAGCACATCGGCCCCGGCCTGCGCGACCAGTGGTGCGGTTTTGGCATCCACACCGCCATCGATTTCGATATGCACGGGCCGATCGCCAATCATCGCGCGCAGGGTTTTGACCTTATCCGTCATGTCGATGAATTTCTGGCCGCCGAAGCCGGGGTTTACCGTCATCACACAGATCAGATCGGTGAGGTCGAGTAGATGCGCCACCGCTTCGGCCGGGGTGCCGGGGTTCAGCGCGACGCCAGCTTTGGCCCCTGCGCCACGGATGGCTTGTAATGTGCGGTGGATGTGCGGGCCAGCCTCGACATGGGCGGTGATCACATCGGCCCCGGCATTGGCGAATGCGTCAATGTAGGGGTCAACCGGTGCGATCATCAGATGCACGTCCATCACGCCCTTGATATGAGGCCTGATCGCGGCACAGGTGGCGGGACCAAAGCTGATGTTGGGGACAAAATGACCGTCCATCACATCGACATGCACCCAATCGGCACCTTGGGCCTCAATCGCTTCACATTCTGCACCGAAATTGGCGAAATCCGCGGCGAGGATGGAAGGTGCGATTTTAATAGTGCGGTTGAAGGTCATGGTGCGGATCCCCGATGTGGCTGTGTTGTCCGTGTCATAACGGGTGACGGCCTGTGTGGGAAGGGCGGGATTTGGTATTTGGGAAAGGGTGAAATGGAGGAAAGGGGTTTTGATTTGCGGGTGAGGGGCTTTGCATTGTCAGAGGTCGATTTCGAGCACACCGTCAGGCTCTGCCGCGCGGGACTGGCAGAGGATCATCGCTGTTTCGCGTTGTTTGGCGGACAGGACAAAGTCGCGATGCTCAACCTTACCGTCGCGCACGCCGCATTTGCAGACGCCGCAGATGCCATCGCTGCATTTGATGTCCACGGCTATCCCAGCGGCGATCAAGGCGTCGCTGGCAGATTGGTCGGCGGGCACCGCGATATCGCGACCCGATGTGAGGCGCAGCGTGAAGGCGTGGTTGACGTAGTCCGGGACTTCCGGGGTTGAGAAATACTCCAGATGGCGGGCGTCTTCGGGGATGCCTGCTTGTTCGGCGGCGGTCATCACTGATTGCATGTAGGCGTCCGGGCCACAGGTATAGACATGGCCGCCTTTGGGTAGTTTTGTCATGATCGCGGCCAGGTCGGCGCGGGTGTCCTCGGCTGAGATATGCAGGTGGACATGTGCGGCCCATGGCATGTCTGAGAGGATATTCGCGAATGCGGCGGCGTCGCGCCGGGGGGCGGAGTAGTGCAGGTCGAAAGGTCTGCCGATGGCATGCAGGCGATGCGCAAAGGCGATCATCGGGGTGACCCCGATGCCGCCGCCCATCAGCAGGGAATGGGTGGCGTCTTCGACCAGCTCAAAATGGTTTACAGGTTTTGAGACAAACACCCGGCGGCCTTTGGTAAAGACCCGGTGCAGCAGGGCCGATCCGCCGCGCCCCATGTCTTCGCGCAACACTGCGATGCGGTAGCGGTTGCGGTCGGCGGGATCACCAAGCAGGGAATAGGGTCGCAGGAATTCGGGCGCGACCACCAGATCGAGGTGCGCACCAGCGGTCCATGCGGGCAGGTCATGACCTTCGGGGTGGGCGAAATCATAGAGTGTCACGCCATCGGTCAATTGTTCAGCGGCGGTGATGTGCAGGTCAAGCACAGGCGCGTCGCTGCCGACATTATAGAGATGCAGGTGATCGGTCTCGCCGCGCGCGTTCTTGGCGCGGTGTTGATCTGCGCTCAGCAGATCGGCATGCGCCTTGATCCCGGCCTCGCGGTTCATCGGATCAGGGTAGGGCCACGGATGTGGGGCCAGTGGTGCGGGATAGACGGCGAGTGTCTGGTCCTCGAACTTGAGATCAAGGTCGGTTTGCAGGTCGCGGGCGTTGACGGGCGCGGCGGGCACATCAAAGCCGCCATCGGGGCGGACTTCGATATCCCACCACCACTTTTTGATCGGGTTCAAGCGACCTTTGCCGACTTTGTCGTCGAGCTTGGCAAGCACAGGTGCGGCTTTGGGGATGTGCATCGCGGCCCAGCGAAATGGCGCTTCGGCGAATAATCCTTCGAGGTTCCACGGGCAGGTTTTCATGCAGCGCCCGCACATCGCACCGCCTTGATTGGTGATCCGGTAAGTCGCGCATTTCTGGCTGTCGGATTTCCAGATTTCATAGCCGTTGAACATCTTTTTCGGCCCGGCGGTGATTGCACCTGAGGGGCATTCGCGGGCGCACTTGTTACAGGCTTCGCAGAACTTTTGCAGGCCAAAGTCGATGGGCCTGTCGTGGGTCATCGGCAGGGTTGTTGTAACGATACCGGATTTGAGGCGCGGTCCGAGGAACGGGTTCAGGATCACCTCGCCGATGCGGCTAACCTCACCCAGACCCGCAAGCAACAACAGCGGTGGTTGCAATACGTCACCGTCCATTACCGTGTGGGCCTTGGCCGGATAGCCGAGATTGCG
>JBPOFE010000044.1:0-21151 GCA_051252035.1 Sulfitobacter sp. | reverse complement strand
TTGATGGCCGCACTGAACCCCGCATTACGCAGCGATCCTTGGGCAGTGGCGCAGTGGGCATTTCTCGCTTTCGCGATCAGCTATGTCTTGCAGGCGCTGACGTTACTGGCCCTGCGCCGCACTGCATTACGCCCGGTCGCCGGGCCTTTGGCCATCGGCGCCGGCAACCGCAACATCGCATTGTTTCTTGTCGCGCTTCCAACAGATGTTTTGGCCCCGCTCATGGTCTTTATCGGCTGCTGGCAATTGCCGATGTACTTGACCCCAATCTTGCTTCCCCGTCTTTATGCAAAGGCATTATACAATGACTGACTGGCCCGCTATCCGCACTGTTGGCCTGTCTGGTATTCTTGTCAGTTTCGCTGACACGCTATCGGAACCCGCCAACCGCGCAGCACTGGCGTTTCGCGCCGCAATTGACGCACAAGATTGGCCCGAAGTTTCAGAAACCAGCACATCCTTGGTGTCCGCATTTCTACAAATTGACCTTGCCACGACACCGTTTGACGCCATGAAAGAACGCCTGATTGACCTGATCGGTCAGCAAGATTGGTTTGCGGCGCCATTACCTCAAGGCCGCACACTGTGGCATGTACCAACTGTTTATGGCACCGATCTGGCTCCACAATTGGAAGAAGCGGCACAGGTTGCTGGCCTTGATCCTGATGCCGCTGTCAAAGAACTATCAGAGGCGCGCGTGCGTGTCCTGACCATCGGCTTTGCGCCCGGACAACCCTATCTGGGTGAACTCAGCGAAACATGGAATATTCCACGACAACAAAAACTGACCCAAGCCGTTCCCGCCGGGGCTTTGGTCGTGGCAGTACGACAGTTGGTGGTGTTCACCAATATCACACCAACAGGCTGGCGACATGTGGGTCAAACAGCTTTTAAAACATTCCGACCTGATGCCAAGAAACCCTTTGCCCTGTCCCCCGGTGACGAGTTGATGTTTCCGGCGATTGCAGAAAAGGAATTCAAGGACATTCAAGCCAAGGACACATCCGGCAATGGTGGCGCGACGACGGAGACATTGCCATGACCGCAACGCTCACAATCCTACAAGCCGGACCCGCCTTGAGCCTGCAAGACCTCGGACGGCCCGGATTTCTTGCCCAAGGATTAACCAAGGGCGGTGCCTCTGACCCGACCGCACTTTATGAAGGGGCTGCATTGCTGCGCCAGCCAGCCACCAGCGCTGTGATCGAAATGGCCGGAACCGGCGGCAGTTTCCAGCCTGACACAGATATTCGCATCGCCATGACCGGGGTCACGATGGCCGCCAATATTGATGGCGAAGCAGTGGGTTGGAACGCAAGCCATCTGTTGCCTGCCGGGGCGACGCTGACCATTGGTGGCGCGCAAAATGGCAGCTATGGCTATCTGCATGTCGGCGGTGGTTTTGCAACCGAACCACAAATGGGATCGCGCGCCAGCCATCTGAGTGTGGGCCTAGGCAGCGCTCTCAAAACCGATGATACTCTGCCCGTCGGAAAAGACAGCGGCAAAGAGATAGGCATGACACTGCCTGCCAATCCTCGCTTTGGCGGTGGCCTTGTCCGCGTAGTGGCATCAATGCAAACCGCATCTTTTGCGTCCGAAACCCGCGATAGGTTTATCCAAACCCCCTTCAAACGGGACAGCCGCGCCAACCGGATGGGCGTACGGATGGATCATGACGGCGATGGGTTTTCCACCGATGGCCAGTTGAGCATCGTGTCCGAGGTCATCGTGCCCGGCGACATTCAGATTACCGGTGATGGCGCGCCGTTTGTGTTAATGTGTGAATGTCAGACCACAGGCGGATACCCTCGTATTGGCACCGTGATCCCCTGCGACCTGCCGCGCGTCGCGCAGGCCCAAACCGGGGCCGCAATCCGATTTGAGTTTATTGATTTGGATCAGGCCGTTGCGCTACAGTCACGCTATCTCAACGAGCTCAAAACTCTTGTATCATCCGTTACACCATTGATCCGTGACCCGGCTACTATCCGTGATTTGCTCAGCTATCAGTTAGTCGGCGGTGTTATATCTGCTGATGCAGACCCATTTTCAGAGGAGTTTTAACATGACTTATGTAGACCTGAACGCTGACATGGGAGAAAGTTTTGGCCCATGGAAAATGGGCGATGATGCATCCCTGCTGAACATCGTCACATCGGCAAACATCGCTTGCGGCGGACATGCGGGTGATGCCGATGTGATGGCCGCCACCATGACGCTTGCCCATCAAAATGGCGTTGGTATCGGCGCGCATCCCGGCTTCATGGATTTGGCCGGGTTTGGCCGCAACCGCATGGCTGTGCCACGCGCAACTTTGCAAAACCAGATCCGGTATCAAGTCGCGGCGAGCATCGGCATGGCAAAATCTGTTGGTGCAAAGGTGCGCCATCTGAAACTGCACGGCGCCATAGGCAATATGACATCGGAAGATGAACAAATGGCCCGCGATCTCTATGAAGCGGCTCTCAGCGTGGACCCCGGTCTGATCATCATGGTGCTTGCCGCCACCGCCCAACAGCGCGCGGCGCAATCGTTGGGCTGCACTTGGGCGGCCGAGATTTTTGCCGACCGCGCGTATGATGACGATGCCACTTTGGTAGATCGTTCTAAACCCGGTGCAGTTATTCATGACGCCGTTCTGGCCGGGAAACGCATGGTTGATATGGTCAAAGCGGGCGCAATCATTACAGAGAATGGCAAGCATATCCCAACTTCAATTGATACGATTTGTTTGCATGGTGACACACCCGAAGCAGTGCAAATTGCAGGTGCCGTCCGAAACGATCTGGAGGCAGCAGGTATAACCTTACGCCAATTTGAAGGGCACAAGGGATAGCTGAGCGCCTTTGACAGCCTATGAAATGCTTCTATTGTGTAGCCTTGGGTTAAACCTCGAAACGCACAATACATAGGGTTGGCCCTTCCCTGTGATCACGAACCACTTGAGGCGCTATGACCCATCAGGAAAACGGATTTCCCACACAGGGATCAGACAGCCCAGAACCGACTGGCACCCGGATATTTGAGATTTTCGTGGCGTCCGGGTTCTCTGAGCTAGAACTCGCATCCATTACTCACACTCTGAACTGTGCCAACGATATCTTGGGTGATGTGCGTTTTTCGTGGCGCTATGTTTCGGGCGACCCCGGTTTTGTCACTGGTGCAACGGGCATGTTAATCCGGGCGGAACCCGCCATCGACAACCACGGCTATTCAGATGTGATGGTGGTGTTGGGTGGTAAAAACCAAACGACCGATCATTGGCCAAAACGGGCACGGTCCATGCAGTATGCTCGGCTGCCTGTGGTGCTGCTTTCTGATGCCGCGACGGCCTATATCAAATCAAGCGCAGCGCCAGGCGGTAACGTCACAACCCATTGGCGCGATGCGATGTCACTCCACGAAGAAGGGCATCACCCGACACTCACCTCTCGTTTCGCCGAAAACAACGCGGGTATCATCACGGCGGCGGGTGGCAATGCGACGTGCGAACTGGTGATCGGTCTTATTGCTGACCAGCTTGACCCGCTTCAACTTGGTGAATTGGGAAGCCGCATGTTGTTGCATTCCATCCGCAAGAGTGACGCGGAGCAGCCTAAAGGTATTTCTGACAATGCAGGATTGTTTGATGCACGGGTCACTCGGGCGCTGCGGTTGATGGAAACCACGTTATCTGACCCTATGACGATGACCGCCCTCACCCGCGCTGTAGGCATGTCGACGCGACATTTAGAACGGGTTTTTCGCGAAGTGTTCGACGAGACACCGGCGCGCTTTTACAAACGTCTGAGAGTCAAAGCCGCCCGAGGTATGATTGAGGATACATTGCTACCACTAGTCGATGTCGCCATTGCAACAGGGTTTTCATCACGGCATTCGCTATCAGTCGCAATCCGCGAAGAATTCGGCGTGACTCCAACCAAGATGCGGGCGCGAAAGTCGATTAAATTACTGAACTTTGAGAATGCGTGAATGGATACGCCTCCAAAGTGTGGCATCTGCCGTATTTCTAATCTAGGTTTTGGGCAATCTGATCGCCACCGATTGCCGATGGCGGCGCGACCATTTTGGCTTCCTATTCGAAAGGCCATGCAAAGTGACCTACTTGCTTGAACCAGCCGTTGGAATCTGTCGGTTTTCATTCTGTGGCAAAGGCGATTGGCGTTCATCCCGCGCGGCCAAAACACCCGCGGAGGTCAAAGAAATGCGGACGCGGAATGCGGCTACACTTTATGCCCCGGACCGTATGGAGCTCAGGTTCTTTTTGTTTGAAAATTTCTTGCTGCCATCGCTCAAATCGCAATCCGATCGCAATTTCATTTGCCTGATATTGACGTCTGACATCATGCCCGATGTTTACAAAAAACGCCTGCTTGATCTCTGCGCTGATAACTCAAATCTTGAACTTCTGGTGTCCTCGGAAATGACCGTTCACGAGGCGTTGTGGCCTAGAATTTCCGCGTTAAATGAACTTGCAGGGCACCCATTGGTTAACTTTCGGATTGATGACGACGATTGTTTATCGCGCGACTATATCCAAGAGTTGCGCGGCTTTATGAACAGACTTGGTGATCGCATCCCTGTCAGTTATTCGCGCTCAAATGGCCTCGTTATTACACGCTATGCCGCCGATAATGACATGTTTATCTATCAGACTCACTTGCCGTTCAACAGCATGGGAACTGCGATCCGTGTGCATGGTGAACGCACGATATTTTCCTTCGGCCATAACGCTTTGCACAAAAGGTTCCCAGCAATTGTAGACAATTCAGGCATGGGATATATTTCGATCAAGATCGAAGGACACGACTCTGAACCGATCAGCATGTCGATGCCACATATCAAGAACAGTCATGTCCCCGTTGGACGCGAAGAAACAGAAATCATTCTGTCAAAATGGTTCTCTTTTTTGGGCGACGATACAACCTCGCGCTACGACGACTTGGTGGGCAAGATAAATCACGCGGCATCGCTGTCAAAACAGACAGACCCTGTTTTGACAACAAACGCGGTGTGAAAGGCATTGATCCACCTTGGCATTCAAGCAAAACGAGCCATGGTTTGAAGCAGGTTTATAGCATATTTGAGCGGATCGGGCTTGGTGGTGGAGGCAAGATTAAAGCCGTTTATCACCGCATGAATGCCCTATCTGAAATGGCTGAATTTGAGCCGATATTATTGAATCTCGACCACAGTCCTAGCCAAAAACTTAATTTTGCTGAACTTCAGGCCAATGGGACGATTGCACCCGGTGTGCGCTGCGTAACCTTGCCTGAAATTTGTTACAAAGCAGCGCTTGATGCCGGGGTTGAACGCTTTTCCGCGTTCCCCGAATTTGATCAGACCGAGACAAAAGGCAGCAAGGTCGTTTACTTTCAAAATGGCGCGCCTGTCATGGTCGACAGACCCAAGCAGACGCCAATCGGTACGATCACGAAACGCACTGTACCTTGGAGGGACGGTAAGCAACTCTACACTCTCCTCAACGGGGAACTGCATCAAATGGTTCAGCATAACGCGGATGACACAACCGAAACCACGGATTTTGCGCGGTCACTGCCAATCCGTTGGATCAAGAGCCAAGGCCGCAATTTCGTTATCGGTAAAAACCTGATCACCGATACGATTTGCAGGATGCAGCGTATCTATGTCAAAAACCTTTTTGAGATGGCTGCGCTGGACAACCCGGTCGTTTTCTTTGATGGAGTAACCTCCGCCTATCTTGCATCTGTAACCAAAGGGCAGCGCGCCTTGTTTTTACATGCAGACCACCGCAGCCCTGCGGGCAAGATCGTACCACGGTCAAAGTTCCTGATCGAAAACTTTGATGGTGAAGCGATCATCACCTCAACCCATGTTCACAAGGCTCAGATCGAAGCGGATGTAGTGCCCTCTGCAGAGGTGCATGTTATTCCACATTTTTGTGAACCCAGTCAAAGCTCTGAAGCTAAGCGCCGTCACCTTGTGACCATCTCGCGGTTAGAACTGATTGGTAAACCAATTCACGAATGTATCGACGCATTTTGCCTGATCAAAGACTCGTTCCCAGAGGTCGATTATTTGATCTATGGCGTCGGTGCAGGCCAAGAGCAACTTGAAGCGCAAATCGCATCGTTGAACTGTGGTGATCGCGTACGGTTGGCAGGTTATACGAAAGATCCCCTCACGGTTTTTCAAAACGCACTGGCCTCGGTCTATCCAACAACCACCGAAGGATTTGGCCTGTCCATCCTCGAAGCACTTTCCAACGGCTGTCCGGTGATTTCTTATGACGTCAACTATGGCCCCCGCGAGATGGTTGATCCCGGAAAGAACGGTGAACTCGTTCCGCCGGGTGACATTGACGCAATCGCAAAGGCAATGCGCCGGGTTCTGATGCAACCAGACCGGTATCAGCGTGAAACAAGCTCTGGGTTGAAGCGCTATTCACGGCAGGCTTACCTTAACAACTATCGCGATGTCGTTAACAAGTTAGCGCGTGGAAATGCGTGAGCTTGAAGGTAGAAGTTGGAGTTTATCATACTGCTACAAGCAAAGAAATTTGCGCAAACGGTACTCATTTGTTCCGCCAACCTTCAACATTTTGATTGCTGCGAATCGAGTATTCCATTATTGACCAACCAGTCGGTCAATAAATTAAAAGCGAACAATAAGGAATTCCTGAATGAACGCCTATATCTTTGACGCTGTCCGTACACCCATTGGTCGTTATGGTGGGGCGCTGTCGACTGTTCGCACGGATGACTTGGCATCGCTACCCATTACGGCCTTAAAAAAACGCAACCCGGATGTCGATTGGACGCTTGTGGACGACGTGATTTTTGGGTCGGCCAATCAAGCGGGTGAAGACAATCGCAACGTTGCGCGCATGGCCGCACTACTTGCCGGTTTGCCGACCGATGTGCCGGGAACCACGGTAAATCGTCTATGTGCATCCGGGATGGACAGCATCGGGATGGCGGCACGCGGGATCAAGGCAGGTGATTATCGTGTGGCCATCGCTGGCGGTGTCGAAAGCATGAGCCGAGCACCCTTTGTCATGCCCAAGGCCACAAGCGCGTTCACACGGTCCAACGCAGTCTATGACACAACCATCGGCTGGCGCTTCGTAAACCCCAAGATGAAAGACACCTTTGGCGTCGATTCCATGCCTCAGACAGCCGATAATGTGGCTGCCGATTATGAGATATCACGCGCAGATCAAGACGCGTTTGCCGCGCGAAGCCAAGACCGCTGGGACACGGCCAACAAAGCCGGGTTGTTTAAAGACGAAATCATCCCGGTGAGCGTCCCACAGCGCAAGGGCGACCCGGTAATCATTGACACTGATGAACA
Source organism: Sulfitobacter sp. (assembly GCA_051252035.1). Taxonomy (GTDB): domain Bacteria; phylum Pseudomonadota; class Alphaproteobacteria; order Rhodobacterales; family Rhodobacteraceae; genus Sulfitobacter. The sequence continues at coordinate 13,813 of JBPOFE010000044.1, read as the reverse complement.
CCCCCGCCCCGGCACAACCGCCGAACAACTCGCTAAGCTGCGCGGGGTGAATGGCCCTGACCTGACTGTGACCGCCGGGAATGCCTCTGGCGTCAACGATGGAGCGGCGGCATTGCTGTTAGGCAACGAAGACATGGCAAAAAATCACGCACCAATCGCGCGCGTCGTGGCGATGGCAGCAGCAGGAGTGGAACCCCGGATCATGGGGATCGGCCCGGTCCCTGCAACCCGCAAGGTTTTGAAATTGGCGGGCCTATCCATCGACCAGATGGATGTGATAGAATTGAATGAAGCATTTGCCGCACAGGGCCTCGCGTCCCTACGCGAACTTGGCATTCCCGATGATGCCGCCCACGTCAACCCAAATGGCGGCGCAATTGCGATGGGCCACCCCTTGGGTATGTCTGGCGCACGATTGGTCATGACGGCCGCGTACCAATTGCGCCGAACGGGCGGACGGTATGCGCTTTGCACAATGTGTGTTGGTGTCGGTCAAGGCACTGCTATTATCATCGAACGCGTTTAGGGAGGACATCACATGTATGCACAAATGGTCACATCCGAAGGCAACAAGGGCGAACAGACGCCCGAAGAAAAAGCCTTTCAGGCGCGGATCGATGCAGATGAAAAAATCGAGCCCAAAGACTGGATGCCAGAAGGCTACCGTAAGACATTGATCCGTCAAATCGGACAGCACGCACATTCTGAGATCGTTGGGCAACTGCCCGAAGGCAATTGGATCACCCGGGCGCCAAGCCTAGAGCGCAAGGCTATCCTGCTGGCGAAAGTTCAGGACGAGGCCGGGCATGGGCTTTACCTGTATTGCGCCGCCGAAACGCTTGGTGTCAGCCGGGATGAGTTAACCGAAATGTTGCTCGACGGGCGGATGAAATATTCGTCAATCTTCAACTACCCAACACTGACATGGGCCGACATGGGCGCGGTGGGATGGCTGGTTGATGGCGCTGCGATCATGAACCAAGTGCCACTGCAGCGCACCAGCTTTGGCCCCTACAGCCGCGCGATGATCCGTGTCTGTAAAGAGGAAAGTTTTCACCAGCGCCAAGGCTACGACATCATGATGAAGATGGCAAACGGCACCGCTGCGCAAAAGAAAATGGCGCAGGATGCGCTGAACCGTTTTTGGTATCCCTCGCTGATGATGTTCGGCCCGTCGGACAAAGATTCCGTGCATTCGGAACAATCGATGGCGTGGAAAATCAAAATGAACACCAACGACGAGTTGCGTCAAAAATTCGTCGACCAAACGGTGCCACAGGCCGAATATCTTGGCCTGACGGTTCCGGATGAAAACGTCAAATGGAACGAGGAAAAGGGCGGGTATGATTTTACCGAGCCCGACTGGTCAGAATTTTTTGACGTGATCAAAGGCAACGGTCCCTGTAACACCGAACGCTTGGCAGCGCGCAACAAAGCCTGGGATGATGGCAACTGGGTGCGCGACGGCATGATGGCCCATGCGACCAAACGCAAAGCAAAAAGGATGGCAGCACAATGAGCTCTGTTGGAAACGCGTATCCCGATACAAATAATGCCACGACAAAGCGCCAAGAATGGCCCCTGTGGGAGGTATTTATCCGCGGACAGCACGGAATGAGCCACCGCCATGTCGGCAGCTTGCATGCGGTTGACGAAGAAAGTGCAATCTTGAACGCCCGCGACGTTTACACCCGTCGCAATGAAGGTGTCTCAATCTGGGTTGTCGAAGCACGGCATATCGCCGCCTCTAGTCCGTCGGACAAAGGCCCGCTGTATGAGCCGTCGACGTCAAAGGTTTATCGCCACCCAACCTTTTTTGATATTCCTGACGAAGTTGGGGCCATGTGATGAACGACCCTTTGTTTGAGTTTCTCTTGCGGCAAGGGGACAACACGCTTGTTCTGGGGCATAGGGTTTCTGAATGGTGCGGTGTCGCCCCGGTTTTGGAAGAAGACATTGCGCTGGCCAATACCGCCCTTGATCTGATTGGCCAAACCCAGATGTGGTTGGGTCTGGCAGGCGAGGTTGAAGGGAACGACCGCACGGCTGATACTCTGGCCTATCATCGTGATGTCTGGGACTTCCGGTGCTTGTTGTTACTTGAGCAACCCAACGGCGACTTTGGCCAGACTATGATGCGGCAATTTCTTTTTGATGCATTCCAAGTTGAAAATCTTAAGGAGCTTCAAAACTCAAAGGATAACCGGATCGCAGAGATTGCGACAAAATCCTTGAAGGAGGCGAGCTATCATCTGGATCGGTCGCGCGACACGGTTGTTGCGCTGGGCGATGGCACCTCAGAAAGCCACAAAAGGATGCAGGCAGCCCTAGATTTGCTTTGGCCTTATGTTGGCGAGATGTTCATCTGCGATGCGGTTGATACGGCTTTGTCACGTGACGGCATTGCACCAGACCCCAGCAAGTTGCGTGATGCTTGGGATGAAACAGTAAAGGCAACGATGGCCGATGCGATGTTGACCATCCCAGAGGGTGATTTCACCCATAAGGGCGGGAAAAATGGCACCCGACACACGGAACATCTAGGTCACATGCTGGCAACCATGCAATTCCTGCCGCGCGCCTATCCTGATGCAAGTTGGTAGAGTCTGACTAGATGGCCACCCCGACAACAGATCAAGTGTGGGAATGGCTTGACGCCGTTCCAGACCCTGAAATCCCCGTGATCTCGGTGGTCGATCTGGGCATCGTGCGCGGCGTGACATGGGACGCCGACGTGCTGGAAATCGCTGTGACGCCGACCTATTCGGGATGCCCGGCAACCGCGGTTATTGCGCTCGATATCGAAACCGCACTCAAGGATCATGGCATCGAAAAGGTTCGGATTAAGACCCAAATTTCGCCCGCATGGACCACAGATTGGCTGTCTGAAAAGGGGCGGGCCAAACTTGAAGCCTATGGCATTGCCGGGCCAAGAGCCGCTGGTGGGCCAGAGCGTTGCCCACTTTGCAAATCGGAAAACCTCGAAAAGATTAGTCAGTTTGGGTCCACGCCCTGTAAGGCACAGTGGCGATGCACCGATTGTCTTGAGCCTTTCGACTATTTTAAATGTATCTGAGGAGATCGGCATGGCCCGCTTTCATTCGCTATCCGTGACAGACGTAAAAAAGACAATCCGCGACGCGGTTGTCGTCACGCTGAAACCCGACGATCCTGATGCGTTTGACTTCATTCAGGGTCAGTACCTGACCTTTCGTCGGGCTTTCGATGGCGAAGAACTGCGGCGGTCTTATTCGATTTGCGCGGGCAAAGATGACGGTGTTCTACAGATCGGCATCAAAAAGGTTGAGGGCGGCACATTTTCGACATGGGCGAATGATGAGCTACAGGTTGGTGACACTCTGGAGGCCATGCCGCCAATGGGGTCGTTTCACACGCCGCTCGATGCTACTGCCAACCGGCACTACCTCGGCTTTGCGGGTGGTTCCGGGATCACACCGGTCCTGTCAATATTGCGCACCATCCTAACGCGCGAACCGCTATCACGGTTCACTTTGGTGTATTCCAACCGAGCGGTGAACACGATCATGTTCCGTGATGAGATCGAAGACCTCAAGAATATGTTCTTAGGCCGCATTAACATCGTTCACGTGCTTGAGCAGGATGCACAGGACATTGATTTGTTCACGGGGCGCGTAGACGCAGAAAAATGTAAATTGTTATTCAAACACTGGATTGATCCCGAAGATATCGACATCGCTTACATCTGCGGTCCTGAGCCCATGATGCTTGCCATCGCTGGCTCGCTAAAAGAACACGGCCTTAAAGATGAGCAGATCAAGTTTGAGCTGTTTGCCAGTTCACAACCCGGCCGCGCAAAACGCAAAGCGACGTCCGCGACTGACGCGTCAGCCGGGAACGAAACCACGGCGAAAGTCACGCTCGACGGGGAAAGTCGAACTTTCACAATGCCAAAAGATGCAACGCTGCTCGACGCCGCGATCCAGAACGACGTTGACGCACCCTTTGCCTGCAAGGCTGGTGTGTGTTCGACATGCCGCGCCAAGGTGTTGGAAGGTGACGTTGAAATGGTGACCAATCATGCGCTCGAGGACTACGAGGTGGAACGCGGTTATGTGCTGACTTGCCAGTGTTTTCCGCTCAGTGACACCGTTGTCTTTGACTACGACCAATAAGGGGTAATGCAGATGTCAGAAGATATGAAAATCGCAGACTATCTGGCGCAAGGTGGTGTGCTGACGTCGCCGGGCAATGTGCCGCCCCGCTATCGGGCTGAATTGATGCGCATGATGGCCAGCTTCGTGGACAGCGAATTGGCGGGTGCAGCGGGATTTGCCGATATCATAAATCAAGGTCCGGGCGTTAAGGAACGCATTGCCGCCGCACGCATCGTGATGGAGAAGACCGATCATGCTGATCAGGTTCTTAAGTTGATGGGTGAATTTGGGACCAACACGGACCGATATGCGAATTATCATCCTTGGACCGAACGGTTGGATCGCGATGCGCCCGTTGACGCGGAACGCAGTCAGACAGACATGCGGCTTGCCGTTTTCAACTATCCGCTGGACGGCTGGGTCGATGCAGTTGTGATGAACCTGTTGATGGGCAAGGCCGTTGATGTTCAACTGTCTGAATATACCGCGATCTCTTATCAACCCTTGGCGGAAGCCGTACGTAAAATTCTGCCTCGTGAAGTACGCCATACCGAGCTGGCCGAGGAAGGGCTGGCAAAACTGGGGCAAGATGAAGGGCAAAAATCTCAGATTGAACAAAGCGTTTTATATTGGTGGCCAAGGGTTGCATCGAGTTTTGGTAGCGACACCTCAAAACGCTTTGCGGCCTTGCAGGCAATGGGATTGAGAAAGTTCTCCAACGCGGAATTGCGCGAACGCTGGGTCGCCGAGACATCAACGGTGCTGAAACGTCTGGATGTGCCAACCCCCAAAGCCTGAGAGTTCCGCTAGATCACAGTCCCGGAAAGCCGCGCAAACTAATTTTGCAAACCACATCTGCATAGTCTTCTCGTGCTTGGCTATCAGCACTTCGGTTCCACATGTAAAACCAGTTTAGCATACCGAATACTGACATCGTTGCTGACCGCAGCTTGGCCTTATTCCCAGAAAACACCTCTGGCGCTACGTTCGCAACCAATGTGCTGGCGTGCGCGACCAGATCACGTTGATATCCAACAAGAATGGCTTGCTGATCTGCGGGTAGGTTACCCAATCCGGTGGCTTGCAACCGATGTTCGTGATCGGCACCTTGATAGGCAAGAAGCACTTCGAGGACCGTTTGGCGGAATTGTTCGTCGGCACTCAACCCTGCAAGATCCATCCCGCAAATCCGATCCCGCAGGGAACTTAGATACTTGTCCAAAATATCAAAAAGGATTTCATCCTTGCTCGAATAATAATGATAAATATTCGCTTTGGAGATATTGCAGGCTTTGGCAATGCTGTTAACCGATGCCCGGTCATAGCCTTCGTCCGCGAACAATTGCGCCGCTCGATCAAGGATCAAGCGACGTTTTTCATCGTAATCTTGGGCAATGGGCCGGGCCAACTAGCGGTCACCTTTTCTGTTATCGACGACCCTGATCGCTTTGCCTTCGGACCGCACCACTTCACCGGGCTTACCTACGATAACCTCGGTCGTAATACCAACAACATCCTTGATGCGTTTCACCAACATGCGGGCGGCGGCGTTTTTGCTGGCCTCATCGGCGGCATCCGGCGTCGCTTCAACAAATACCCGCATCGCATCCATGCGGCCCGAACGGTAAAGCTCAATCTGGAAGTGCGGGGACAACCCCCCACTGACCAGCAATTGCTCTTCGATTTGCGTAGGAAACACGTTGACACCCCGCAAGATGATCATGTCGTCAGAACGGCCCGTAATTTTTGCCATACGCCGCATGGAACGGGCAGTCCCCGGCATCAGCTTTGTTAGATCCTTTGTACGGTAGCGGATCATCGGGATGCCTTCTTTGGTCAAGGTGGTAAAGACCAACTCCCCTTCCTGCCCGCCTTCAACCGGATCACCGGTTTGAGGGTCGATGATCTCAGGATAAAAATGATCTTCCCAGATGTGCAGGCCATCCTTTGTCTCGACGCACTCGTTGGCCACACCGGGGCCCATAATCTCGGACAGGCCATAAATATCTACCGCGTGCATATCAAAGGCATCTTCGACCTCTTTGCGCATGGCGTTCGTCCAAGGCTCCGCGCCAAAGATACCAACCTGCAAGGAACAAGCACGCGGATCCAAACCCTGCCGATGGAATTCTTCCAGAATGTTCAACACATACGACGGCGTGACCATGATCGCATCAGGCTTAAAGTCGTTGATCAGACCCACTTGTTTTTGAGTTTGGCCACCACTCATTGGCACAACGGTTGCACCCAGACGTTCAATGCCATGATGCGCACCTAAACCTCCTGTAAACAGGCCATAACCATATGCGTTATGCACCATATCACCCGGTCGCACACCGGACGCCCGCAAGGATCGTGCCACCATATCCGCAAACACATCGCAGTCATTCTTGGTGTATCCAACCACGGTTGCCTTGCCAGTTGTCCCGGAAGACGCATGAATACGCTGGATTTTTTGGCGCGGTACCGCGAACAACCCAAAGGGATAATTGTCGCGCAAATCGTCCTTGTACGTGAACGGAAACTTCGCAATATCTTTTAATGACTTCAGATCATCGGGATGCACGCCCGCATCATCAAAGCGTTTCTTATACATAGCCACGTTGGTATAGGCGTGGTTCAAAGACCACTTCATACGTTTGAGTTGAAGCGCCTCAATTTCATCGCGCGACGCGATTTCAATCGGTTCAAGGTCTTCTTTTCTTGCCCCCAGATCTTTCATCCTGCTGTCTCCTCCGAAAAAAGCTGGCCTTTGATGGCGCGCGACGCACCTCTGAACTCCGCAATGGTCTGGCCGTCTTGATTGGTGACCCGAACATCCGTGATGCCGCTCCGCCCGGTCAAGCTGACTTCACGCGCTGTCGCGGTCAGGCGATCCCCCAATCTGGCGGGTGCGATATAAGTGATGCTGTTGTGCTGGGCGACGGTCGACTGATTGCGGCTGTTGCAGGCAAAGGCAAATGCGCTATCCGCGAGGCTGAACGTCACACCACCGTGGCAAATATTGTGCCCGTTCACATGTTGCTCCGACACTGTCAGGCCAAGAATGGCCGTGCCTTCATCAACGTCAATCAATTCCATTCCGAACCAGCCACTGGCCCGGTCATCCGACCACATCGCCTGAGCCGATTTTTCTGCGCGTTGTTTTGGGGTCATGATTTTCGCCCTGTAAATTTGGCTGCCCGCTTTTGTAGGAACGCCGAAACGCCCTCGGCATAATCAGGTGTAGCACCGCATATCTTCTGACTTTGCGCTTCTAGCTCAAGCTGGTCTTCCATCGTATTCGTACCCGCCACCTGTATTGCCTTCTTGGTCATTGCCAATCCGATAGTAGGCCCCTGCGCAAGCTGCTTGGCAAGGCTTCTCGCCTGTTCAATCAGCTCATCGTCTGGGATCGCTTTCCATATCAGCCCCCATTCCGCCGCTTGAGTTGCGCTTAGCGGCGTAGCAGTCAACGCCAAAGCTTTGGCACGCGCCTCGCCCAAAAGATGTGTAAGCGACCATGTGCCACCGCCGTCAGGAACCAAACCGACCTTGGCAAAGGACTGAATGAACTTGGCACCCTGCGCCGCAAGCACAATATCACAAGCCAGTGCAACATTTGCCCCAGCCCCGGCAGCGACGCCATTCACCGCGCAGATGACAGGCATATCCAGTGACCTGATCTGCCGGACAAGCGGATTGTAAAATGTGGTCAGCGTCTTGCTCAAATCCGGCGGCCCGTCCATCTTCGATGGATCACGGTCACCCAAGTCCTGCCCCGCACAAAACCCGCGCCCTGCCCCGGTCAACAAAACCGCACGCATGTTGCTACTTTTTGCCTCGCTCAAGGCGTCACGCAAACCCAAATGCATGTCATCGTTGAAACTGTTCAATCTCTCCGGACGATTGAGCGTGATTTCCATCCAGTTATCATGAATTTGAACAATTATCGTGTCGGTCATTTGGCGATACTTTCTGAGCAAATCTAACTTGATCCTTGCATAAACCGTCCGGTTGGTCAATTAATATGCAACCTTATGTTTCTTGCGAAAATAGCATAATCGGCGTTGACTGTCTGACGCCAAGCGAAAGGATACTCACATGACCCTCCTTGATGTCAAAAGTTTTGCTGCCGGACATTGGATCGCGCCGGACGACAACGCGCGCAGCATCGAAAACGCCGTAACAGGTGCCGTTCTGGGCCGCGCCGGGAATGATGACCTGGATGTTCAGGCGATGCTGGATCATGCACGCGATGTTGGCGGTCCAGCGCTGCGGGCATTGACGTTTCATGACCGCGCCCGGTTGATCAAAGCGCTGGCCACACATCTGAACCAACATAAGCAGGCGCTATACGATCTGTCCTTTGCCACGGGTGCCACCCAATCTGACCATATGATCGACATTGATGGTGGCATTGGCACCATGTTTGTTTTCGCCTCCAAGGGGCGCCGCGAAATGCCCGATGCCCATGTGTACCTTGATGGCAATGTCGAACAATTGTCCCGTTCAGGCAGCTTCCTTGGCCAGCATATCGCGACACCGCTGCAAGGTGTCGCCGTGCATATCAACGCTTTCAATTTCCCTGTCTGGGGCATGTTGGAAAAACTGGCGCCGACTTTGTTGGCGGGCGTTCCGGCAATTGTGAAACCCGCGACCGCAACTTGTTATGTCACCGAGCTGGCCGTCCGCATCATGCTGGACAGCGGCATATTACCCAAGGGTGCATTGCAACTCGTCACCGGTGGACTTGGCGATATGCTTGATCGGCTCACCTGTCAGGATGTGGTCAGCTTCACGGGCTCTGCTGATACCGCGTTCAAGCTGCGTTCGGCACCTCATATCCTGAAAAACTCAATCCGTTTTGTGGCAGAACAAGACAGTTTGAATGCCTCAATCCTTGGCTCCGACGCGGTTCCCGGCACACCGGAATTCGATCTTTTCATTAAAGAAGTCCAGCGCGAGATGACCACAAAAGCGGGACAGAAGTGCACTGCGATCCGGCGCATCATTGCACCGAAAAGCCAAGTGGACACCATCATTGAAGCGCTCAGCGCACGTTTGGCAAAAATGACCATCGGTGATCCAAAGAACACGAACACAAAGATGGGTGCGCTTGTCTCAAACAGCCAAAAACGCGATGTGCTAGAAAAAGCCAACATCATCGGAACCGAGGCTGAGCGGGTCTATGGCGACCCAAATGCTTTTGATGTGCATGGGGCAGACAGTGACAAAGGGGCGTTCCTGCCCCCAATGCTGTATCACTGTGCGACCCCGGACAGCGCCGAACGGGTCCATGATACCGAAGCCTTTGGCCCCGTCGCCACCATCATGGGCTATAGCGACCTAGATCACGCCATCGCTCTGGTCAATCGCGGTCAAGGGTCGCTTGTGGCGTCCGTGATCACCCACGACACAGATGTGGCGCGGCAGATCGCCCTTGGCGCTGGTGCATTCCATGGACGGCTATATTTCAACAATCGTGACAGCATGAAGGAATCCACCGGGCATGGCTCCCCCCTGCCGCACATGGTGCATGGCGGCCCCGGGCGCGCAGGCGGTGGTGAGGAATTGGGCGGTGTACGTGGCGTTATGCATTACATGCAGCGGACTGCGATACAGGGCAGCCCCGATATACTGACGGCGATTGGCAGCAAATGGGTGCCCGGTGCAACCGAAAAGCCTGCACCAGCACATCCGTTCACGCGGTACTTTGATGATCTGGAAATTGGTGAAACGATCCACACCGACCCCCGCAAAGTGACACTGGAAGACATAGAACATTTCGCCAATTTCACAGGCGATACTTTCTATGCGCACATGGATGATGAGGCTGCGAAACGGAATCCCTTCTTTCCTGGACGCGTCGCACACGGATATCTCCTGCTGAGCTTTGCAGCCGGTATGTTTGTCGAACCGGGCGAAGGCCCGGTTCTGGCCAACACCGGTCTCGACAATCTTCGGTTTATGAAACCTGTCGAGGCGGGTGACAGCATCAAGGTGCGTTTGTCGGTTAAACTAAAGACCCCGCGTAACGAGGAATATGGCGAAGTGCGTTGGCATGTCACACTAACCAATCAAGCTGATGAACTGGTGGCTGAATACGAACTTTTGACGATGAATGCGTTTAAGTCCTAGGCCCAGAAAACATGCACACGCGGGCATTCTACCCGCGTGTGTAAACCAAATTGGGTTGGGCAGCTTTGTATAGTCACCTCATAACTGCAGGCTATTTGGTCCGTTAATCGGCTTCACCGCAGCGCCAAAGAGACTCTCATCAGTGCTGTTCAACGGATCGTACTCGCTTAAGTTTGACCACGTGAAGCCAGTTATTTTTTCAATAAATTTAATAGACACCTGATAGGTTTTATATTTCCCAAGTATAAACGCAGCTTCTGTCATATCCTTGATCAATTCACCTTGGGTCAAGACATACCCCGTGGCGCTCAGTTGACCAGAGTCTACGTTTTCCATAACAGCGATTTTCCAGAAACTTTGTGGTATCTGGACGTCCTCTGCACCGGGTTGGTCGGTTAGCGTTTTGTCCGTGTCGAGAAATACCGGACCTGTCATCACAGAGACTTTGAAGTCTTTGGTTTCCGCCGCCTCCAGAATATAATCCTCAAGCCCTACCCAATCGCGTTGGTTCAGGTCCTTATGCTGTGGCGCGCTGTTGGTGTAGTGGAACGTATCACGTTCCGCATCTTGCGCCTCAGCACGGCTATCCCCCCAGCCGGGATCACGCCGCCGCACCATATGACCACGATCAAGCGGGTTATGACGATATAGCTCGTTGCCAATTTGGTGCATTTTATCAATACGCCCATCAAGTTTCCAAGAACCGCTGCGCCGCAAGCGCATCGCTTTTTCGCCATCAATATTCACCGCTGTGAGCATCGGCAGGCGGCGCGATTTGGATTGCAAGACACTAAAGTGTGTATATTTCAGCTCTCCGTCCGGGTCGTCAGATACAGGTGCAAGATCGCCAACACGCCCGCCAAGATCGGGAAGCGGGACCGACATATCACCCGTGCCTAGAAACGTTGCGTCATAGCCTTCGCGATCTGCAAACACAGCTTCAGCACTGATTTCAGTGGGCGCAAGTGCGGCACCGGCGGCGAATGTATTCGACACCTCACGCTTCGCTGCCCACACAATGTTGGACATGACGGCGTAGTTGGTTTCGTGGAATACACCCGCATAATGAAGGCCCACAACCTTGCCGGTTTCCAGATCAAGCACTGCAGAGCCTGAATTCCCACCCAGCGAAGAATAGTCACTCAGCACGATCACGCCATTTTGGACCACATCTGTTGCGAGGCCGGGACTAAAGCGTTTGACGTTATAGATGCCTGCGAACACGTCATCCATTATCGCGGCATCGTTGCGTTTACCGTCCCATGCGGGATAGCCGATCGCGGCCACAGGCAGGTCATCGGGCAAGGCGCCAGTTCGCATTTCGAGCGGTTCGAGGGCATTGTTGGGGCGGACTTTCAGGAGTGCAATATCCGGGGCATTGCTCGGCGCAACATATAGAACTTCCAAAACTTCAACCACACTACGCAGCGATGACGGCGCTTCGTGCTGGCGAATAAAGTTGATTTCAGCGCGCAAAGGGTCGCCATGTTGGTTTGGTCCAAAATCCCATCCTCCATCCCATTTTTGCGCTGCGAACTCATGCGCGACATGCCGGTTTGTCACAACCAAATCTTCTTCGATCAACCAACCGGTTCCGACAAACGGCCTGCGAGCATCGTTCAAAAGATCAACGCGGCCAATGTTCTTGCACCGCGCTTCAAGCATTGCTTTGTTGGTTTCTACCAAATCTTTATGATCATAATCTCCTTGGATGATAATTTTGTCATTCTGAATAAGATATGGCGGGCGTAGCTCATTGAGAATAATGGCTTCAAATACATTTCGCATCTCACCGGACATATTGCTTTCGCCAGAGCGAACAGCCTCTGCCACATCATCAAGCCCGGAAGGCGCCGCCCCCATCATTTCCAGCGTGCCACCGCCGGTGGCAAGTTTTGCGTGAGCACGTTCCAACGCGCGGTCAAAATTCTTAGATTTTTTTCGAACACTTTCAATTGGTTGCATATCAAATCTCCTAAAGTGAATTTAGTTTCTTAAAGGTTCTCCGTCCAAACTGTACAAACTTCGTCTAATGTTGGTTTCAAAATGTATTTCAAAATAAGAGCCGCCACGACTGCAGCTACTGCAGGAATAACAGCAAAAGTTCCCACCAGAATTTCGACGATCACAGCCGCAACGGCTGCATCACCAATGCCAATTGCATCGGCTAGTTTTTTTCGATCGCCCTGCGCGTCCTCCCCATCACCACACAAAAGCGTATTCAACTCTCGATTAAGCCGCGTAAAGATGCGTTTTCCCAAGGTATGCAGCGTATCACCGACACCTTCCAACGCGGTGGCACTGAATTCAGCCCCTACTGGGACAACATAATCCAAATCAGTGCTGGTCAGCATGGTTCGGCGGCCCAGTTCGGCAAGTAACCCGCTGGTTTCAGTTGTTTGACTTAAATTCAGCGCGGCCTGAGCTGCGACCGCGAGACCATTGGCTGGCGCTAATTCAAGGGTCTCTAACCCTTCCGTCGCGAGGGTGATTTTAATCTTTTCATGGAATGCATCCGCCACACGCTTATAACCGCTATTTTTCGGGTGCAATTCATCATGCCATGCACCGCGCACGATCCCACGACAATCGACAAGCTGTATCTGACCACGCAACGTCTGAGAGGCCACAACCACCTCAAGAGCCGCATAATACCGATTGACGATTTCGGCCACGATCTGCGCTTGCAAGGTCTTGTCGACAATCCCAAGTTTGCGCATGGGTCGGCCCAACCAACGTCCATTGTCCGGTATGGCATGGTCATAACCGTGAATAAAAACAGGTAATCCCGGAAACGTCCGCACCACACGACGCAGAACACCGGTATAAAGCCCAATGATCTGGTTGAGTGAGATGTCAAAGTCGCCCGACAGATAGTCTTTGGGGGCAAACGTTGGATCGAAACGGCGCAAGACGCGTTCCAAACGCCCCTCACCCAAAAGATCATTACCACCGCCAGACAAAATGACTGCATCGGGCTTTTCCACCGCGATCGTCGTGATCAATTCATCCTGCTTCACAATATCGGCTACAAGATCACCCGCCGCACCTAAGCTGCGAATTGCATAATGGGCATCAAGCTGGTCAACCACATCTTCCAAAAGCAGCGGATATTGGAACCAACTGTCGCCCTCACTGACAAGGCGCGGCCCTGTCCATGTTTTGATTTTGCGTTTGTATGCCTGCGCGCGGCGCCATTTGGAGATGCCATTCACGCTCGACATCAACACAGCGCCTTCTTCTATTGACGGCGTTACAAGCGTCGGATTTGGCACCACAACTGGCGCAAAACTTGTCCCCTCGGTTGGGGATGTCATAAGGTATGGCGCAATATCTTTTTCAGGAACGCGCGGATCCAAGAGCATTGCACGAAGCTCAGATTCGGTAATTTTTGCTTGGAGTTCAGACATCATAAACCTCTAAAATATTGATAAAAAAACAGAAAATAAAATGGCCGTAAAAAAGGCGATACTCGCCTCATCCGAGAATATATCTAGAGCTTACCCCTAATTAGATTAAAGTCTAGCTTGACACCTGCGTATGGGCGCCATTCTGAG
>JBPOFE010000043.1:0-21175 GCA_051252035.1 Sulfitobacter sp. | reverse complement strand
GATCATGCGCCTGTGTTTGAGGGGCAAAACCATTACGGGGCGATGGCGGTGATCACACTGCCTTTGCTCGCCCATGCAACCAAGATTAAGAGTGGAGAGACCGATGAGTGACATCCTGATTGTAGACGACGAACGCGACATCCGGGAATTGATTTCCGATATCCTGAAAGACGAAGGGTTTGAAACCCGGCTGGCAGGCAATTCAGACGATGCAATGGCCGCGATCAATACCGAACAACCCGCGTTGATGATCCTTGACATCTGGCTCAAGGACAGCCGGATGGACGGGATCGACATCCTGAAGGCCGTGAAACGCGACAACCCGGATGTGCCGGTGGTGATCATTTCGGGCCATGGCAATATCGAGATTGCGGTCGCCGCGATCAAACAGGGCGCATACGATTTTATCGAAAAGCCCTTTAATATTGATCAATTGATGGTGGTGATCCGCCGCGCGATGGAAACCTCGCGCCTGCGCCGCGAAAACCAAAGTCTGAAGCGTGGGGACGTGACCAGTTCGGAAATGATCGGCACGTCCGCATCGTTCCGCGCGTTGTTGGGGCAATTGGACAAGGTCACCAAATCCAATGGCCGCGTGATGCTGACCGGGCCTGCGGGGTCCGGCAAAGAAGTCGCCGCACGCTATATCCATGCGCAATCTGCCCGTGCCTCGGCCCCCTTTGTGACGGTCAATTGTGCAGGCGTTGAACCCGACCGCATGGAAGAGGTGCTGTTTGGCCGTGAGAATGCCGAGCGCGGTGTGGAGCCTGGGTTGTTGGAACAGGCACACGGCGGCGTGGTCTATTTCGACGAGGTGGCGGATATGCCGCTTGGCACGCAATCCAAGATACTGCGGGTGCTGGTGGATCAACAATTCACCCGTGTCGGCGGCAGTGACAAGGTGCGCGTTGATCTGCGGGTCATCTCTAGCACAAACAAGGACTTGGATGCCGCGATCAAGGCCGAGACCTTTCGTGAGGAGCTGTTTCACCGCCTCAACGTGGTGCCGATTGCGGTGCCCGCACTCGAAGAACGCCGCGAAGATATCCCGCTGTTGGCCGAACATTTCATCACGGAGATGCACAAGACCCAAGGGTTGCCACAGCGCAGCTTGAGCGAAGATGCAATTGCCTTGCTGCAAACCATGATCTGGCCCGGCAATGTGCGCCAACTTAAGAATTTGGTGGAACGGGTGCTGATCCTTGGCGATGGCACTGGCCCGATTGAAGCTCGTGAATTGCCTGGCGAAGAGGACCACGGCGAAGAAGAAGGCCGCGTGGTATTGTCCGGGGCATTGGCAACTTTGCCGCTGCGCGAGGCCCGTGAGGCATTTGAACGCGAATATCTGCTGACCCAGATCAACCGCTTTGGCGGCAACATCAGCCGCACGGCAAACTTTGTCGGGATGGAGCGGAGCGCGCTGCACCGCAAACTGAAATCACTTGGGGTCGTGACATCGGCAAAATCCGGTGTGCGCGTGGCTCATGTCGATGAGGATTCCGAGTAAGCCTGATCATATTTCAAAAGGAATATGATCTCGGGGAGTGCGAGGGATTGGTCCCGCGCTCCCGCCTGCTCAGCACGCGCTGAGTTCTCCAAGCACGTCAACGCCCTGCATCTTCAAAAAATGTAACATGTCGATGAATACCCAGTTTTCCGCCAGTTTATCGCCCTCGCGCCGATAGATATCCACCACCCGCATGTCGGCCCGGGCGTCGCTTGCCGGAATGCCCATATATCCGTTGGTATTGGTCAGCGTCAGGTTTGCCCAGCCGAAAAATCCGCCAAACTTGCCCTCGGCCAAGCGCGCGATATGTCCGTTAAACACCCGGTCGCTCAAAAGACGACGAAACGGCCCTTGGTGCTGTTCGATATACCGGTCAATCGTATAGGTCGCCCCAATGCCCTCTGGCCCCCACCAAAGCATGTCGTCCGTCCAGTTCTCAGATAATTCCTCGTGCGGTGTGCGTTCTTTGGGTCTTTTGTTTGCGGCAGAGATTGACCCGATCATCCGATCAATCAGGTTCAGCGTTCTTTCGCCTTCGGCCGGGTCGCTTGCCCCCATCAACAACCCATCATGGGTGCGCGGGCCGGGCTGAACCAGATGCGCGGCGGTTTGGTTCGGGAACCGGTTCACACCTGCTTGGGTCATTAGATGCAACAAATCACAAAACAGCGCTGTTTCTACAATCTTACCGTTTTCGACCCGGTTAAATTCAGCATAGCGCAGCATTGCGATCTTGCGCGTTGCAGGAATGTTCAGAAACGGCGCATCAAAAAGCCCCATCAGATGGCCCATCGACGCAGTCCAGACCGAAGTATAGCCGTCGATTTCGTTCATGCCGGCAAAGAAGATGTCCTCACGGCGTTGAAAGGCGCTGAAACTGCTGAGCAGCGGGGCCCAAAACACTTCCGCCACGGCTTTGGGACCGGATTGGACGTTAAACGGATGCACTCCGCGCCAGATACAGTCAGCGCTACAGCGCTCTGCGAGGATATCTGAAACAGTTGCGGGCGTGGCTGTGGAAAGGGCGGCATAATGGTCTTGTACGAGCGACTTGGCGTCTTGAAGATGGGTCATAGTGGTCTTTTCAGGCTGGAGAATGCCATTAGCCTAAACTTATGCACACGTATGCACCAGTGGATAATGATCTCAAACCGCGCAAAGATTATCCGCGCGTCACAATCTGAAATGTGCCGTTGGAATTGCGAATAACGCAAGATTTTGGGTTCAGGTTGGGCAAGGTTGTTGTCGCCCGTGCAGGCGTTGCACGCGCCACCGCATCGGGGCAGGGCGGGATCGAAACAGGCGCATAACCTTTGTCAGCCATACATTGCTGTTCAACCCGTTTGCGCAACCCGTCGTTGGGATCAAAGGTCACAAGTTCGCCCGGCACATGGTACCCCGGTGATGTGACGCAAACACCTGCCGCATCACATTTCCGCCGTCCCGGGACAAACCTTGGTGCCGTGCGGCGGACCTGCGTTGATGATGGCACGTCGCGAAGAGCTCGGGTCTGGCAGGTAAGAGTTTGCCGATCCAGCGCATTTACTGAGGCGCCGGGTTTGTAATAGGTGTTCAACGGGGCGCAGCCCGCAACCGCCAATACGCTCGCGATACTGATCAGAACTTTGTGTTTCATCTGACCATCTTGCACTCGATGTGGCGGAAACACAATTCTCTTGCCCCTTGCCTTGGCGTGCGTCATGGCTTCTAACCGAACGCAATTGCGCGGGGCCTCGCGGGCCTTGCATGCTAAGGTGACGACGCGCGGGTAAAGCTAAAGGTGTATTCATGAAAGTCATCATATGTGGCGCAGGGCAGGTCGGTTGGCAGATCGCACGCCATCTCAGCGGCGAACAAAACGATGTCACGGTTGTGGACAACAACGCCGATCTGGTGCGCCGCGCCACCGATACGCTTGATGTGCAAGGTATCGCAGGTTTTGCGAGCTATCCTGATGTGCTGGACCGGGCAGGGGCGCGGGATGCCGATATGATCATCGCTGCGACCCATTCCGATGAGGTCAACATGGTGACCTGTCAGGTTGCCCATTCGGTGTTTGGTATCAATCGCAAGATTGCCCGCCTGCGCAGTCAATCCTATTTGGATGCGATCTATTCCGATCTTTATCGACGCGATCACATGCCCATCGACGTGGTGATCAGTCCCGAAAAAGAAGTAGCTGCTGCCGCTTTGCAACGCCTCGCGGCGCCTGCGGCGTTTGATACCGAAGTATTCATGGACGGTGCGGCGCAATTGTTGGGCATTACGATTGATGGCGAATGCCCGGTGATCAACACGCCACTGCGCCAGTTGACTGATCTGTTTTCAACCCTGCGCGCGGTTGTGGTTGGAGTGCGGCGTGATGGATCACTGTTCGCACCCGAAGCCAAGGACCAGCTTTTTGTCGGCGACGATTGTTATGTGTTTTGCCACAAGGACGATATTCCTCGCACCATGGAAATCTTTGGCAAGAAAACCACCAAACAAGAACGCGTGGTACTGGTTGGCGGCGGCAACGTCGGCCTGACCGTGGCGCAACATCTTGAGGCCGGACCAACCCGCATCCGTGCCAAAGTTATTGAGAAAACCCGCGCCAGTGCCGAACGTGCCGCCGAAGGGTTGGAACGCACGATTGTCCTGAACGGTGATGGTCTGGACGCCGCATTGCTGGCCGAAGCCGGCATTGCCCGTGCTGATGCGATGCTGGCCGTAACGGACGACGACAAAACCAACATGCTGGCCTGCGTGCGCGCCAAGGCCGAAGGTTGCCCTTATGTGATCGCGTTGATCAACGATCCGACCCTAGTGCCACTAATGACGCCGCTGGGCATTGACGCCTATATCAATCCGCGTGCCACCACGGTCAGTTCAATCCTGCGCCATATCCGCCATGGTCGGGTCCGCGCCGTCTATTCGATTGGCGATGCCGAGGCCGAAGTGATCGAAGCCGAGGTGCTGTCGACCTCGCCGATCGCGGGCAAACAAGTCTCCGACATCGACTTCCCCGAAGGGGTGCTTGTTGGCATGGTGCGCAAGGGCGACAAGGTGATGCGCCCCATGGGATCCATGCGCATTGACGAAGGCGATGTGATTGCGCTGTTTGCACTGGCTGAGGATGTGCCAAGAGTTGAACAGCTCATGCAAGTCTCCATCGACTTTTTCTAAGTCTAACAGGGAAACTGTACCGCTGTGAGCCGCCCAAACATCATTCGCACTGAATTGCTGCAACTGCCGCTGTTCTTATTACTGTTCGGGGTCGCCTCTGCAGCGATGATTGTTCCGGCGGGATATGGGCTGGTGGTACGTGATCTGGAGACATCACGGGCTTTTTTCTATACCGGGCTGCTGGGGTTGATTGCCTTTGCCATGATCGCCATTGCCCATGGTGGCCGTAAACCCCGGCATGGCGCGCTGGGGCCGTTGATGTCGCTGTTTGCGGCCTTTGTGTTCCTGCCGATCATGTTGGCCATACCCTTTGTCGAAGCCTTGCCCACCACACGGTTTCTGCATGCCTATTTTGAAATGGTCAGCGCCATTACAACCACTGGTGCGACGATGTTTCGCGATCCAGAGCGTTTGACCGATACGCTGCATTTGTGGCGCGCGCAGGTGGGGTGGATGGGCGGCTTGCTGATGTGGGTTGCTGCATCCGCCATTCTGGCGCCATTGCATTTGGGTGGCTTCGAAGTCACCTCACAAGCCGAACCGGGACGCCGTGAACGCGGCGACAATAACCGCATGGCAGCCGTTGACCCACGCCATCGCCTGGCCCGTATCCTGCACACATTGGCCCCAATCTATATTGGCCTCACCTTGGCATTGTGGTTGTTGCTGATGGCTAATGGCGAACGCCCGCTGATTGCCCTGTGTCATTCCATGTCAGTGTTGGCCACCTCTGGCATTTCACCAGTTGGTGGTGTGCAAATCTCTGATATCGGGGTGCCGGGTGAAGCGGTGATGATGTTGTTCATGTTGTTTGCCCTGTCGCGGTTGACGTTTTCCAAGGACACTGTGACCGCAACCCAAGGCGGTCTAATGACAGATCCGGAATTCCGCATCGGTATTGTGATCGTCATTGGTGTGCCTTTGCTGTTGTTCGGGCGGCATTTCCTTGGGGCTTACGACGTCGAATCAATGCAGAACCTTGGTCAGGCGGCCTATGCGCTGTGGGGGGCGGCATTTACGGTGATGTCTTTCCTGACCACCACCGGTTTCGTGTCCGAACATTGGAGCGAGGCGCAAAGCTGGTCGGGCCTCGCCACTCCGGGTTTGATCTTGATGGGTCTTGCCCTGATCGGCGGGGGGGTGGCGACCACGGCAGGGGGCGTCAAACTGCTGCGGGTTTTTGCGCTCTATCAAAATGGGGCCCGCGAAATGGAACGTCTGGTGCACCCCAGCTCAGTCAGCGGAGCCGGAACATCAGGTCGGCGCTTGCAAAGCAACGGGGCCTTTATTGCTTGGATATTCTTCATGCTTTTTGCAGTTTCTCTTGCGGCGATCACGCTGCTTTTGACACTGGCGGGTACCAGTTTTGACCAAGCACTGGTGCTGTCAGTGTCCAGCCTGTCCACCACCGGGCCATTGGCTGAATATGCCGCCGACGCACCGATCAAGCTCATTGAACTCAGCCTCACTGCCAAGGCCGTATTATGTGGCGCGATGGTGCTGGGGCGCTTGGAAACACTGGCGATCATCGCGCTTTTGACCCCAGACTTGTGGCGCGCCTGACACGGCATTGCGTCATCATCACGGTATGCAGGAGATTTGGGCTGGAAACTCAGCGCGTGCCACGACATACTCACTCTAATGGGGGTATCCGGTCCGCGGACGCCAGCAAGAATAAAAGCGAGTATTAACGTATGGCGAATGACAGGCAGAACCTTCAGGATGCATTCCTGAACCACGTGCGCAAGACCAAGGTTCCGGTTACAATTTTCCTTATCAACGGTGTGAAACTCCAAGGTGTGATCACATGGTTTGACAACTTTTGTGTATTGCTGCGCCGTGATGGTCAGTCGCAACTGGTGTATAAACACGCGATTTCGACAATCATGCCGAGCCAGCCTATCTCGCTCTATGAGGGCGAAGACGCGAATTGAGCCGTCCACCGTTTCAAATTGATGACACGGATGGCCCGCGCGTCACCCGTGCTTGGGTGCTGCACCCTGAAATAAAATCAGACAATGACCGCCGTGCGCCTGTGCCGGCCTTGGCAGAGGCTGTCGCATTGGCTCAGGCCCTGCCGCAGATCGAGGTGGCAGGCCAGAATGTCGTGCCCTTGCGCACGGTTCATCCCGGGATGTTGTTTGGCAAAGGCAAGATCGAAGAACTTCATAATACGCTGGAAAATGCCGAAGTAGAATTGGTACTGGTCGATGGCCACGTCAGCCCGGTGCAACAGCGCAATCTTGAAAAGGCTTGGGGCGTTAAACTGCTTGACCGAACCGGGCTGATTTTAGAGATTTTCAGCGACCGTGCCGCCACCCGCGAGGGCGTGTTGCAGGTCGAAATGGCTGCGTTGAACTATCAACGCACGCGGCTGGTGCGGGCGTGGACCCACCTTGAACGCCAGCGCGGCGGTTTAGGATTTGTCGGTGGTCCGGGCGAAACCCAGATTGAATCGGACAGACGCGCAATTGACGACCAGTTGGTGCGTCTGCGCCGACAGTTGGACAAGGTCGTAAAAACCCGTGCGCTGCACCGCGCCGCGCGCGCCAAGGTGCCGTATCCGATCGTGGCGCTGGTGGGGTATACCAACGCCGGGAAATCAACGCTTTTTAACCGTTTGACCGGGGCGGATGTAATGGCCAAAGACATGCTCTTTGCCACGTTGGACCCCACGATGCGCTCCCTTGTGTTGCCTGATGGGCCAGAGGTTATTCTCAGTGATACTGTGGGCTTTATCAGCGACTTGCCAACCGAACTGGTCGCTGCATTCCGCGCCACCCTTGAAGAAGTGCTGGCCGCTGACATCATTTGCCATGTGCGCGATATTTCCCACGCAGAGTCCAAGGAACAAGCACAGGACGTGCGCGATATTTTGACCTCACTAGGTGTCGCTGCCGAGACCCGCACATTTGAAGTGTGGAACAAACTTGACCTGCTTACAGGTGACGCCGCCGAAGCGGTGCGCGCCCGTGCAGAGCGGGATGACACAGTTTTGGCAATCTCAGCGATCAGCGGTGAGGGGCTGGATGTTTTCCAATCCGTGGTCGCCGAGGCCCTGCAAGGGGCCGTGCGCGAGACCGATCTGAGTTTGGGTTTTGCCGACGGTAAAAAACGCGCATGGCTCTTTGCACAAGAGGTCGTAGAGGGCGAGCGTCAGACCGATGAAGGATTTGAATTAACCGTGCGTTGGTCGGCGGTTCAAGAGGCAGAGTTTCAGCGGTTGTAAGTCAGAATTTCCTAAATTCTGATCCGGAAAATTCGAATTTTTTGCCTAATGCGCCATATGGTGGTTCAGACATAAAAAATGCGGGACATTTATGACCTTGATCATCCTTTACACTGCGACATTCGCGATTTTTTTGGGGCTTGATTACCTTGGCCTGACCTATCTGATCAAACCAGTGTTTGAAAAAAGCATTGGCGGGCTGTTGTTGGATCAATTTCGCGTTTTCCCAGCTTTTGTGTTTTATGCTTTCTACATTGCTGTGCTGCTCTGGTTTGTGTCGCTGCCCGCACTTGCACAGGACAAAAGCCTGCTCTGGGTGTTCGGCAGTGCCGTCCTGATCGGCGCTTTAGGCTATGGCACGTATGAGTTTACCAATCTGGCCACGCTCAAAGACTGGACATGGGCGATGGTGGCGACGGACCTGACCTGGGGGATATGTTTGACGGCAGTCAGTGCGACGGGCGGTGTCTGGGTGGTTCGGGCCGTAACGTAGGGTGGGTGTAAGCCACGCGTGGGTTACACCCACCCTACGCGCCGGTTTCAGAGGACCACCGCCACGCGCCGGGACGCAGATCATTCAGGTGCCAATCGCCGATTTGGCTACGGATCAGGCGCAGCGTGGGCAGGCCAACATGTGCTGTCATACGGCGGACCTGACGGTTGCGACCCTCGCGAATGGTGATCTGTAACCATGCATCTGGCACGGATTTGCGAAACCGCACAGGCGGATCACGATCCCATAGCATCTCGGGCGGGTCAATTTCAGTGATATCTGCCGGGGCGGTCTTGCCGTCTTTGAGAACAACCCCCTTGCGCAACGCAGATAGGGCATCGGCGTCCGGCGTGCCTTCGACCTGCACCAGATAGGTTTTAGGGCGTTTGTATTTCGGATGTGCAATACGGGCTTGCAACGCACCATTGTCGGTCAGTACCAGCAAGCCTTCGCTGTCCTTGTCGAGCCTGCCCGCTGGGTAAAACCCCGGCTCCTCAATATAGGCATACAGGGTAGGCCGCGCGGTGCCGACGGTGCCTTTATCCGTGAACTGGGACAGCACACCGTAGGGCTTGTTGAACAGGATAACCCGGTTCATTTATTCAGCCGGGGTCAGCACGGTCACACCCACCGCTGCGGCGCGTGCCAACCCTTCGTCCAAGGACATCGGGATATATTCACCACGGCGCCAAAGCTGCGCCATGTCATCGTAATGCCGCGACAGGAAATGCCCTGATTGCCCAGTTGAAGTGACAAAAACCGATGAATCCGGGTCAGCAAAATCATAGACCCCACGATACCCCGCGCCATGGACATTAAAAAACGGGTCAGGCTCCGTGCCCTTGGTGCGCCCGCGCAGCAACGTGTTATCGCCACCAGACGTGGATTGGCGGATGTTCACGAAATAGCGCAGCACCGGAACGTCGCCCAGCACCTGATGATCATGGGTCGCCTGATGCGCGTCGCCCCAGCGCAGGGATTCCAACTGTTGACCCCATGTCTCATTGATCCAAAGCAGAGCATCATCCAACGCCAGCCGCGCCATATCGGGGCAGGTCTCCACCGGGGCGGATTGCAAGATGTCACACCAGACTGATGCACCATCGACATTGCGGAACACCCGTTCGATGAACAGCGGCTGCACATGATCAAATTCATCAGCCAGAGGTCCAAGTTCATCTTGGATCAAACGCGCCTGCAACGCCCTGATCCACGCGGCATAGATCAGCGGTTCGGGCAGGTGTTCGTTCATTTCACCCGACCAACCTGCCAGCAGCGTCAGCGCACGTTGGCGTTGCCGCTCTGGTGTGCCATCCGGGGCAGCCTCGCCCGTGAACCACAACTCAGCCCCGATCAGCGGCAGCAATGTCCGCGCAGTAAAGCTGACCGTATCCAGTTGCGCCTCGATAAAGCTGTCGCGGGTGTGGACCTGTCGATTTTGCATCAGCCGTTGCCAGCGCTGCACCCGCTGCGTGTCCCCCCAAAGGTACGACACATGGTTGGGGAACGGGCGATCCACCGTCTTGTTGTTGGTGTTACCCAGAATGCCCCCAGTGGGTGCAACAAATTCCGGATTTGACGCAAATGGCATCATGCCGTCCCAGCGGTTGGACGCGATCCAGCCGGGCGAAGGCAGGCGGCCTTTGCTTTGGTGTGCGGCATCCCTGCGGGGCACGGCCCCGATGGTTTTCATTGCAATGCGTGTGCGGTCGACCAGCGTCAGGTTCTGTGCAGGTGCGATATATCCAGCAGAGGCGGCGATACCTTCCTCGATGGATTTCGCCTCCATCAACGCGATTGCGGCGGCCAACGACGTGTCGCGATCGCTGAGCACGGTCCAATTGACTGACGTGACATGGCCGGGCGGTGTGATGCTGGCCAGATTATAATGCGTGCCGGGCAGGACCGGGCCGTTGTCGGTCCAGCGCAGGGTGACAGTAACTGGGTCTGCATCTTTGACCGTGATGATCGACGACCGGGTGGTGAATTTCTTGAACCCGTCCGGCGTGCGATATTCTTCACCATTGCCGGGGTTGATCTCTTCGATATAGACGTCCTGATCATCAACATAGGCCGATGTCAGCCCCCAACCCAGATCGGCACTGCGCCCGGTCATCACGGCGGGTACGCCAGGGATGGTTCCCCCAATCACGCCACCCGTCATCAACTCAAGCCGCGCCAGATACCACACCGAGGGGGCCGTCAAACCAAGATGCGGATCATTGGCCAACAACGTCCCCCCAGAGGCAGAGCGCGACGGTGCCGCCGCCCAAGCATTGGATGCGCCTGCAAAGGCCAGATGTTTGAACGGCGACAACGGATGCGGCTCAAGCGGGATGTTCTCAGCATAGCGTTTCACATCAGGAAACAGAGCAGCATACTCGGGCAATGCCGCAACCCCGGACCCTGGCGCATCGGGCAAGATATCCATCAGCCGCTTTTGATCCGGCAGCGCCAGCGAGGTGCGCGCGCGGATCACTTCGGCCTCTAGATGGCCGGATAATTGCAAACCCAGCAGCTTCACAATCGCCACGGAATCGGCAGGCCGCCACGGTGCCATTGGCGCATTGAACATCAACATTTCAGGCGCACCGCGGCCCAAGGCTTCGGAATTGATTTGATCCAAGCGCGCATTTACACCCGCCGCGTAGGCATCCAATGCGGCGCGGGTCTTGGGATCAAAAGCATCAACCGAACGCACCGACAGCGTATAAATATCGAAGCGGCGCAAGAGTTTATCAATATTCAGTGTGGCCGTGCCAAACACTTCGCTCAGCCGCCCTTGGGCGGTGCGGCGCAGCATGATCATCTGCCACATCCGGTCTTGGGCATGGGCGAACCCAAGGCCAAAGTACACGTCTTCATCAACGCTGCCAAAAATATGCGGCACATTGGCGTTGTCGCGCACGATCTCTACCGGGGCGTTCAACCCATAGACTGCAACCTCGTCGTTGTAGTCGGGCAGGGACCGAGAGGCGAGCCAATAGACCAGCCCCGTCACGACCACGCTGAGCACAATCAGCAATGCCGCAAGACGCACAAGCCAGCGAAAGATCAGGACCATGGAATGCTCCGGGTAAATGCCATGCGCCAATTGACCAAGACGCACGAGGTGTTAGGTGTTGGATCAGGCAATAGCGCAACTCAACGACATGTAAAAGCAGATGGGAAAAGCAGATGGCAAAGCTCGCATTTTTGGGACTTGGGGTGATGGGTGGTCCGATGGCGGCACATCTGCAAAAGGCAGGCCACGAGGTGACGGTGTACAACCGCACAGGTGAAAAGGCTTTGCGTTGGGCCGAGAGCCACGGCGGTTCGGCGGCGAACACCCCGCGCGACGCTGCCAAGGATGCTGATTTTGTCATGGCCTGCGTCGGCAATGACGATGATTTACGCTCCGTTTGTCTGGGCGAGGATGGCGCGTTTGCAGGCATGACGTCGGGGGCGGTGTTTGTCGATCACACGACCGTATCAGCGGCAGTCACGCGCGAGTTATACGCGGCGGCGGATGCGGTGCAAATCAGCTTCGTCGATGCGCCGATATCTGGCGGACAGGCGGGTGCGGAGAACGGTCAGCTGTCGATCATGTGTGGCGGTGATCAAGGTGCCTTTGACCGCGCTTTGCCCGTGATGGAGGTCTATTCGAAAATCTGCCGCCGTATCGGCGACAGCGGCGCGGGCCAGATGACCAAGATGTGCAATCAGATCGCCATCGCCGGGCTGGTGCAGGGACTGTCAGAGGCGCTGCACTTTGCAGAAAAAGCCGGTTTGGATGGTCGCGCGGTGGTCGAGGTGATCAGCCAAGGCGCTGCCGGATCATGGCAGATGGCCAATCGCTACGAAACCATGCTGGACGACAAGTTTGAGCACGGATTTGCCGTCGATTGGATGCGCAAGGATCTCGGGATTTGTCTCGAAACGGCGGATGAAACGGGGGCGAGCTTGCCCGTGACAGCGCTGGTGGATCAGTTCTACAAGGATGTGCAAAAGCTGGGTGGCGCGCGCTGGGATACGTCTAGCCTGATCAAACGGCTTAGAGCGATGGGGTAGAACACCCACTAGGTTTCGCAACGGACCATAAAGGATATCGTCATGAAAATCGTCATTATTGGCACGCGCGGTGCCGTCGGAAACGCAGCGCTTCAGGGGTTGTCCGCCCGGCACGAAGTGATCAAAGCGGGCAAAACCAGCGGCGACATTCAGGTCGATATCGAGGACATCACAAGCATCCGCGCGATGTACGATCGGTTGGGCAAAATCGACGCCATGGTCTGTGCGGTGGGACATGGCCACTTTGGCCCGGTCAGCGACATGACGTCAGAACAGTTCATGAAAGGCATCGACGGCAAGGTCATGCCACAGGTCAATCTGGTGCTTTCGGGGTTTGACCATATCAACGATGGCGGAT
Organism: Sulfitobacter sp.; assembly: GCA_051252035.1. GTDB lineage: Bacteria > Pseudomonadota > Alphaproteobacteria > Rhodobacterales > Rhodobacteraceae > Sulfitobacter. The sequence continues at coordinate 8,373 of JBPOFE010000043.1, read as the reverse complement.
CCTTTACCCTTACCAGCGGTGTTTTGAACCGCGATCCGATCCGGGGTGGGGCCTGTGCCGCGGCGGCAAACGGCGCGATTGACGGATTTGTAAAAGGCGCGGCCGTCGAGATGCCACGCGGCATCCGCATCAACGCGGTCAGCCCCGAAGTGCTTGAGGCGTCACGGGCGAAATACGACGGGTTCTTTCACGGTCACACCCATGTCACCGACGCAGCCGTTGGGCTGGCTTACTGTAAGGCCGTTGAGGGATGCGGCAACGGTGAGGTCTTGATCGTCGAATAAGGGGCGCAGTCCTTTAGTGACTGATCAGCGCGCTGTTAGTTCTTACCAAATAAAAAACGCGCGTATAGCACGGCAAATATCACTTCGATCCCAATCGCCAGCCAGATGCCCAGCCCAACCTGGCCGCGCAGATATTCAACAACACCCAAGGCCGCCATCGTGGTCATCATCACCGTGATCCCTAACGAAATGCCACGTCGCAAAGGGCTTTGCTCCGCGTGTCTGGCTTGAAACACAATAATGGTGAGGCCTAAGAACAAAATCCCCGCCCGACGCGACATCAGGTCAGTCGCCGGTTCAGATGTAATGCCGAAGAGCCAGTGAATGATACCGGGCAGCAAAAGCAGACACAGAAACAAACCGCACATGACAAGGGATGTTATGATGCTCAGATCTGCGTAACTGCGCCATGGGCGGAAATCAGGTTTCATTTCTAACCTCTCCGGTTCTTAAACATGCAAAAGCATGGGCCGACCACATCATCGGCACCATGCGGCATTTTCACCCGTCTTATATCGGCTGTCGTGGTCAGGTTACGGAATAATCCGCGAATATTTCGTGCCTTCCAGCGTCGCGCCAATACGCAGACCCGCGCGGCCAAACACCGCCGCCAGAACCGGGGCCAGCACGGTTGTCGTATCCGCCGCCACACTATCGCCTTTGTCGGAAATCACATATTCCAGATCGGCGCCTGCGGCCCAGCCCGGCGAGCGGCGGAAATCGGTTAGTGCGGCTTCGGTCATGAAAAAAAGCACATGCGCGTATTGCTGCGCGCCGATTTGCAGACCGCCAGAGGCTTTGGTCACAGAATAATAGTCAACGGTGGTGTCATTCACCCGCAACGCGCCGCGGCCATATGCGCCGCCAAAGCCCAATCCGGCCTCGGTCACCAGTGGCATGACCAGCAGACCATTCGCCTTAGAGGCCAGCGATCGTGTGTTGGGATAACTGCGGTACATCTCGGATAGCGTCGCGTCAACACGCGCGTCAATGGTGGCGGAACCTCTGCTGCCCACGCCATTGCCACATGCGGCGACCGCACCCACGGACGCCATCGCGCCCAAAGTAAACACGCGCCGCGAATAGATCGGATTGCTCATTTTTATTTGCCTGTAATAGTTGCCTGATGCCGGTTTGCCCGACTTGAGGTGACATTAAGCATAATATCGCTCGTTGTCATGCGTTTTGGTCCGGCTAACGGGAAAGTGGGCAGTTTACCGCCTTTTGATGTGAATTGGGTGAGTGCTGTTCGGTGGGCCCTTTGTTAATCTGACTGACGCGTCGAGAAAAAAACTGACAGTATCGAGAAAGCGAGCTAACGTTTTTTTGGTAATGGATCAGGGGTTTAGAACCGGTTCCAGCGTCGCAATATGGCAATAAGCCAAAGGGAAACGAGATGCGAGATCAAGCAAGGGTGGTTGTCATCGGCGGTGGTATTGCAGGTTGTTCCGCACTCTATCACCTGACACAGGAGGGCTGGACCGATGTCATGCTGATTGAGCGTGACGAATTGACTTCGGGCACCACATGGCATTCCGCCGCGCAAGTGACGAACTTTGGAATGACTCAGACGATGGTTGGTCTGAAAACGCATTCTATAAATCTTTACAAAGAATTACGGGACGATCCTGAGTATCCTGTGGGCTACAACTACGGCGATGGCGGTATTCGACTGGCCAACACTGAGGCGCAAATGGACGGCTACCGCCAATTTACCTCAATGGCCGCGGGGATGGATGTGGAATTTGAAGTGATTGACGCTGCAGAATGCGCGCGCCGCCATCCTTTGATTTCAACCGATAACTTGCTTGGTGGGCTTTGGGATCCCACTGATGGGCACATTGATCCCGCTCAACTCTGTCAGGCATTGGCGCGGCGGGCACGACTGGCGGGGGCCGAGGTCAACCGGCATACACCTGTGACGGGGCTAACCCAACACGCCGACAGCACATGGACCGTCCACACCGAAAAAGGCAACGTCAAATGCGAGATTGTCGTAAATGCGGGCGGCTATCGCTGTAATGAGATTGGCGCAATGATGGGTGTGCAGCATCCCGTGGCATCGATGGAACATCAGTATTTTCTGACCGAGGATATTCCAGCCATTGCCGAGGCGGGTCACCGTATCCCACTGCTGCGTTGCCCGATCAGCGATTATTATTCACGGCAGGAAAAGAACGGTCTGTTGCTGGGCTTTTACGAACAGGATTGCCGAACATGGGGCCTGGACGGGATTGATCCACATTTCAGCAACGCGCTTTGTCCCGACGATCTGGACCGCGTGACGGATGTGCTGGAAGGGGCTTTTGCACGGATGCCTGCACTCATGGAAACCGGCATTCGCGAGGTCGTCAATGGCCCGATCACCTATACCATTGACGGTGCACCACTGGTCGGGCGCATCCCCGGTAAGCGTAACGCATTTTGCATCATCGGATTGCGCGCAGGTCTGGGTGAGGGCGGCGGCCACGGCTGGTTACTGGCTCAGCAGATCGTGCACGGCGAAGCACAATATGACACATGGGTCATCGACCCGCGCCGCTTTACCGGCCATGCCACGGTCGAACTGACAGCGCTGAAAGCCATCGAGGACTACCAGAACGAGTTCCGCTTTCATTTCCCGCATGAACACCGACCTGCGGGGCGACCGATGAAAACGACACCTTTGACGCCGCTTCTGGTCGGTGAAGGTGCTGAAATGACAACTGTCAGTGGCTGGGAACGTATTGACTACATCAAACCGTCGCCAAACTTCAAAGAGACATTGGGTTTTCGTTTCAACGAAGTACACGCCGTTGTCGCGGATGAGGTGAACGTCGTCGCCACTGGGGTTGGCTTGACCGAAGTGTCCGGGTTCAACCGCTTTGAACTGACCGGAACGGATGTGCATACCTTTCTCGACCGGATGATCTGCGGGAGTGTGACGAAAAAACCGGGCCGCGTCGGGCTGGGGTATCTATTGAATGATCTTGGTATGCTGAAGGCCGAGGCGACAATCGCCAATATCCCCGCCTCAGACCGGGGCGATGATCGGGTCTGGTATGGCTCTGCGGCCGCGTCGGAATTTCACGACATGGATTGGCTGAAAACACATCTGCGCGACGATGAAGATATGGCAATTCGGTCTTTGACCAATACCCAGACTATTCTGGTACTGGCAGGGCCGAAATCGCGCGATGTCCTGTCTGCCGCTGCGCGGGGCGATTGGTCGCGCGAGGCATTTCCATGGCTGTCAGTGCGCGAGGCCCATATCGGCATCGCACCTGCAACCGTGCTTGGTGTCAGCTTTTCCGGTGAGTTGGCGTATGAAATTCACGTGCCGAACGAAAACCTGCAGGCCGCCTACACCGCGTTGCGCAAGGCTGGAGAGGCACACGGTCTGCGCTTGTTCGGCTCTCGTGCAGTTGATTCCATGCGGTTGGAAAAGGGTTTTCTGCACTGGAAATCCGATATCCTGACCGAATTCGACCCCTTTGAAACCGGGCTGGATCGGTTTGTGAAGTTGGACAAATCCGATTTCATCGGCAAGACGGCACTGATCGAGCGTAAAGATGCTGGTCCACAACGGCGGTTGGTCACGCTTGTGGTGGACAACAAGGATGCGCCTGCGCATGGCGGTGCGTCAATCCGGGCAGATGAGCGGATTATCGGCACCGTGACATCGGGCGATTGGGGGCACCGCACGGGATTGAACCTTGCCTATGGCTTTGTGGAGCCGAATTTTGCGACCCCCGGAACCGATATGACCGTTGATATCATCGGCGCACCTACACCGGCGAAGATCATCGAAAGCGGCCCCTATGACCCAAGCTACACACGGATGCGGGCCTAGAACAGGGCTGTACGCGGATCAACCAACGCCATCTATGCGTTCAACAGCTTGGCAGCAGCGGGTGCAAAATAGGTCAGCACTCCGTCGCAGCCCGCGCGTTTGAACGCCATCAGGCTCTCCATCATCACGCGTTCCTCGTCGATCCAACCATTATCTGCCGCCGCCTTGATCATCGCGTATTCACCCGACACCTGATAGGCAAAGGTCGGCGCGCCAAACGCATCTTTTACCCGGCGGCAGATATCAAGATAGGGCAGGCCGGGTTTGACCATGACCATATCGGCCCCTTCCGACAGATCACGTGCCACCAGGCGCAAGGCCTCGTCCGAATTGGCAGGGTCCATCTGATAAGTTTTCTTGTCGCCAGTCAAAGCGCCCGACGCGCCCACCGCATCGCGGAACGGGCCGTAAAACGCAGAGGCATATTTCGCCGCATAGCTCAGGATCATCACATCCGTATTCCCCGCACCTTCCAAGGCAGTGCGTATCGCCCCAATCCGGCCGTCCATCATATCGGACGGGCCGATGATATCCGCGCCCGCCTCAGCTTGCGCCAGCGCCATCTTGACCAATGCATCAACTGTGCGGTCATTGACGATGATGCCATCCTCAACAAAGCCATCGTGGCCGTTGATGTTATACGTATCCAAAGCCACATCTGACATCACCGCCATCTGCGGCACAGCGGCCTTGATCGCAGCGATCGCGCGGTTGGCAGGGTTCTCAGGATCCCATGCACCCGCGCAGTCCTCGGTCCGATCCTCAATCCCGGTATAGGGAAAGACACACATCGCACCGATGCCCAAATCGGCCGCCTCACGCGCAGCATCGGCAATCTTATCAACAGACCGACGCATCACACCGGGCATAGAGGGGATCGGTTCTTCGATACCTTCACCTTTGCGCACAAACACGGGCCAGATCAGATCACCAACCGACAGCGCATTTTCACGTACAAGTGCACGCAGCGCAGGAGTCGCGCGGGTGCGGCGCAAGCGCTTGGCGGGGAAGGGGGCGTGGATAGGGTGCATGCAAAAATACCTCAATATGCGGCCTCCTTGGCTTGCCACGAAAAATCACATGCCTCAAGGGTAGGAATTGTCGCGATCCCCCGCTATGACGTGCGCAATTCCAAACGATGGACGCCAAACCTTGGACTGGTATCAGACACTTTTTGAACTGATCGACATGCGCTCTTTCTCGAACCTGTGGTTCTGGATTGTGCTGGCTGTTGTATGGTCCACCGCAAGCCATTGGGTCATTGGCGTGCCTTATGACATGGTGCAGCGCGCCCGCAGGCAAGGCGAACAGGCGCAGGTCGACCTTGAAGACATGGTACGCATCATGGTCAACCGGTTGATGTATATTGCCCAGGTGTCTGGCCTGTGGTTGCTGGGCTTTGGCTGCTTTGGCCTGACGATGCTGACCTTGCTGGGGTTTTATTACGAAATGGAATTCGCCCAAGCGGTTTTGCTGCTGGCGTTTCCTTTGACACTGGTCGGGATGTTGAGCCTGTCCACTGCGCGGCTGATCCAGCTTGAAGATGCAACAGGCGAGCGGTTGCACAAACGCCTGATGCGGCATCGGCTTTATACCCAAATCATCGGCATGGTCGCAATTTTTGTGACGGCGCTTTGGGGCATGTATCAAAACATGACACTGGGTCCGCTTGGTGGTTGACGCCGCGCGCCACTGCGCTGATTGAGGCACCATGACAGAGTTGACCAAAATAACCCTCTCCGGCGCGCCAGAAGGCTATGATGCGCAAGCGATCTTGGATGAGATTACCAAGAACGGCGTGCCTGTTGTACATGTCGCCCGCGATGACAAACGCATGGCCGCGATGCAGGCCGCCTTGCGGTTCTTTGCGCCCGATATGCCTGTGGTCACGTTTCCGGGGTGGGATTGTCTGCCTTATGACCGCGTATCGCCCAACGCCGATATATCAGCACAGCGCATGGCGACCTTGGCCGGGTTGGTCCACGGGATGCCGGATAAATTTATCCTGCTGACCACGCTCAATGCCGCCACACAGCGTGTGCCCGCCCGCGCGATCCTGCGCAATGCGGCGTTTAGCGCCAAAGTCGGCAACCGCATTGACGAAGCAGCCTTGCGGCAATTCCTCGTGCGGATGGGGTTTGTGCAAAGCCCCACGGTGATGGAACCGGGTGATTACGCCATTCGTGGCGGTATTATCGACATATATCCACCGGGTGATCTGGGTCCTGTGCGGCTTGATCTGTTTGGCGACACACTGGATGGCGCGCGGCGCTTTGATGCCGCAACCCAGCGCACAACAGAAAAACTGGACATGATCGAACTGGCCCCGGTCAGCGAGGTTATTCTGGATGAGCCTGCAATCACTCGGTTCCGGCAAAACTACCGCATCGAATTTGGCGCGGCAGGCACCGATGATCCGCTGTACGAGGCGATTTCAGCGGGGCGTAAACATCAAGGGGCGGAACACTGGTTGCCGTTCTATTATGATGACTTGGAAACGCTGTTTGACTATGTTCCACGCGCCACGATCACACTGGATGATCAGGTCACGCCGACGCGATTGGCGCGCTGGGACAGCATTGCGGATCAATATGAAACGCGGCGTCTGGCGATGGCGAACCGGTCCAAGATGGACAGTGTTTACAAGCCAAGTCCGCCAGAGGGGCTGTACCTGACCGATGAGGCGTGGCTGCTGGCGACTGCGGATGCACGCGTGATCCAGTTCAATCCGCTGCCGCAACCAACTGGCCCCGGCGTGTTGGATGCTGGTGCGCGAATGGGGCGCAATTTTGCACCTGAGCGACAACAGGAATCACTAAGTCTTTTCGGTGCGTTAGCGGCGCATATTAAAGTAAAACTGGATCAAGGTCCGGTCTTGATCGCCAGCTATTCCGAAGGTGCGCGCGAACGTCTGACCGGGTTGATCGAGGACGAAGGTCTGGCCGAGGCGATCCCGGTTCCCAATGCCAAACGCATCGGCAAACGCGGGCTGCATCTGGCGGTCTGGGCGTTGGAAAACGGCTTTGAAGCGCCCTATGGCGAAGGCCATCTTACTGTGATTTCTGAACAGGATGTGCTGGGCGATCGCTTGATCCGCGCGCCAAAACGCAAACGCCGGGCAGAAAACTTCCTAACCGAAGCACAAAGCCTGACCCCCGGTGATCTGGTGGTGCATGTTGACCACGGTATCGGGCGTTATCACGGGATGGAGGTGATCACCGCCGCCGGGGCCGCGCACGAATGTCTGGTGCTGGAATACGCAGAAACCTCAAAGCTATACCTCCCTGTTGAAAACATCGAACTGCTGTCGAAGTACGGCCATGAAGAAGGGCTGTTGGACAAGCTCGGCGGTGGCGCATGGCAGTCCAAAAAAGCCAAACTCAAAGAACGCATTCGCGAAATGGCAGATAAGCTCATTCGCATTGCGGCAGAGCGGGCCTTGCGCAAAGCGCCTGTGTTGGAGCCGCCCCCCGGCATGTGGGACGCGTTTTCGGCGCGGTTTCCTTACACCGAAACAGACGACCAATTGCGTGCGATTGGCGATGTAATTGACGATTTGACCAGCGGCAATCCGATGGACCGCCTGATCTGTGGTGATGTGGGCTTTGGTAAGACCGAGGTGGCGATGCGCGCCGCATTTGTCGCCGCAATGTCAGGTGTGCAGGTTGCAGTGATTGCACCCACCACCTTGCTGGCACGACAGCATTACAAGTCTTTTGCCGAACGTTTTCGTGGATTTCCCATCGAAGTGCGCCAGCTCAGCCGCTTTGTCAGTGCCAAAGACGCCGCCGCCACCCGTGACGGTATGGCGCGTGGCACTGTGGATATTGTCATCGGCACCCACGCATTGCTGGCCAAAGGTATCCGTTTCAACAACCTTGGACTGTTGGTCATTGACGAAGAACAACACTTTGGTGTTGGCCACAAAGAACGCCTAAAAACGCTGCGCACAGATATCCATGTGCTGACCCTGACGGCAACGCCGATTCCACGGACTTTGCAGTTGAGCCTGACAGGAGTGCGCGACCTTTCCATTATCGGCACGCCGCCCGTCGACCGTCTAGCGATCCGCACCTATGTCAGCGAATTTGACGCGGTGACATTGCGCGAGGCGTTGCTGCGCGAACATTATCGCGGCGGGCAGTCGTTCTATGTGGTGCCACGGATCAGTGATCTGCCCGAGATCGAGGAATTCCTCAAAGCTCAATTGCCGGAACTCACCTACATGGTGGCGCATGGCCAGATGGCGGCGGGTGA
>JBPOFE010000042.1:0-21459 GCA_051252035.1 Sulfitobacter sp. | reverse complement strand
CGCAGGTGAAGTCGTGTTCCTGAACGATGGTATCTATGGCGGTTTGCCCGATCTGCGCGACATGGGATTATCGGGGCTGGTGCAGGTGCTTGGGCCGAAAGGTATGCGTTCAGGGGGCGTGAAGCCGCGTATCGTGTTTGGGCCGACCTGTGATTCACTGGATCGTTTGCCCGATGGTCTGCCATTGCCCGACGATGCCGCAGTGGGTGACTACGTGATGTTTGGCGGTATGGGGGCTTATTCGATTGCGATGAGCACGGCGTTCAATGGCTATGGCGTGCAACAGGTTGAAATGGTTGCCGCGCTAAACTGAAGGCGTCGCCCGTCGATAAATCCAATGCGGCCCTAGACAAGACATCTTTGCCCGCTCATGTTTGTTTAAGTGCGAACATGTCGGGTAAGGGTGCAACTTCATGGACAAATTTGGCAAAAGCCAATCGGTAAAACGAACCGAAGATGTGCGTTTCTTGACGGGCGAGGGTCGCTATGTCGACGACATCACGCCCAAGGGCGCATTACATGGGTATTTCTTCCGCTCGCCCACAGCACATGGGGAGATTTCCGAACTTGATGTGGCGGATGCAGCCGAGGCCGAGGGTGTGCATCTGGTGCTGACCTGTGCCGACCTTGAAGCGGCGGATGTTGATATTTCAATGTTTGGCGCGATGGTGAAAAACCGTGATGGTAGTAAGGCAGCGGCCCCTTTGCGGCCGCTTCTGGCCAAGGACAGGGTGCGTTATGTTGGCGAACCCGTGGCGCTGATCGTGGCCGATACCTATCAACAGGCCCGCGATGCGGCAGAGTTGGTCCTTTTTGATGCCGATGATTTGCCAGCGAAAATGGATGTGGCGCCGGGAGGTGAAATGCTGCATGCAGAGGCGCCTGAAAACCGCGCCTTTGATTGGGGCATGGGCGATGAGGCAGCAACGGAGGCCGCTTTCGCAAAAGCGGCCAAAACGGTAGCGCTTGAGGTTGGCGATAACCGGATTATCGTCAACTCGATGGAGCCGCGCGGCTGCTATGCGGAATGGGATGGCAGCCGATTGCATGTCGCCAACAACGCCCAAGGGGTTTGGGTACATAAGGATTATCTGGTTAAGGCGTTTGGGCTGGCACCGGAAAACGTGCGCGTGACCAACCCTGATACTGGCGGTGGGTTCGGGATGAAGGCGATGGCCTATCCTGAGTATTTCTGTGTCGCGCAGGCAGCGCGCGCCTTGGGCCGCCCGGTGCGCTGGATGTCGGACCGGACCGAAGCCATGCTGAGCGATAATGGCGGGCGCGATTTGGTGTCGTTGGCGGAATTTGCCTTTGATACAGACAACAGGATCACCGCCTACCGGGTGCGGACCAAATGCAATCTGGGGGCTTATAATTCACAGTTTGGCCAGCCGATCCAAACGCAGCTTTTTAGCCGGGTGTTGATGGGCGTTTATGACGTGCAAACCACGTGGTTGCAGGTCGAAGGCTATTACACAAACACGGTTCAGGTCGACGCCTATCGTGGTGCCGGGCGCCCCGAAGCGATTTATGTGCTGGAACGGCTGATGGACCGGGCGGCGCGGGAATTGGGCATTGACCCATGGGACCTGCGGCGGATCAATTTCATCAAACCGGACCAGATGCCGTACAAAACCGCGACCGGGGAAACCTATGATGTGGGTGATTTTGATCGTTTGCTGACGCGGGTTGTGCGTGAGGCGGATCAGGCCGGGTTTGCCGCGCGCAAGGCTGCGGACGCAAAGCGCGGACTGCTGCGCGGGATGGGCATATGTTACTACATCGAGAGCATTCTGGGTGATCCGTCAGAGGGGGCAAAGGTGGTCTTTGAGCCGAATGGCGGTGTGACCATTTATGTCGGCACGCAGAGCAACGGACAGGGCCATGAAACGGTCTATGCGCAGTTTTTGAGCGATCAGACCGGTATTCCGGCGGATATGATTAACGTCGTGCAAGGCGATAGTGATCTGATCAAACAGGGTGGCGGCACGGGTGGATCTCGGTCTGTCACAACGCAGAATAACGCGACGCTGGCGACGGTGGCCAAGATAACCGAGGTCTTTACCGCGTTCCTTGCCGACGAAATGGGAGTGCCAGCCAGCGCTATATTGTTTGATGATGAGCGGTTCCGCGCTGAGGGATCGAACTTGACCCCGACCATGTTGGAGGTGGCGGAGATGGCCCGGACAAAGGGCCGCGATGACCTGCTGATACATCACGAACGCGCGAAGTTGGAGGCGCGGAGCTTTCCCAACGGGGTGCATGTTGCAGAGGTTGTGATTGACCCAGAAACGGGTGTGGTGACCACGGATCGCTACACGGTGGTTGACGATTTTGGCAATCTTATCAACCCAATGCTGGCCGAAGGTCAAGTGCATGGTGGCGTCGCGCAAGGCATCGGACAGGCGGTGCAGGAACGCGTGGTCTATGACGAAGACGGGCAACTGCTCACGGCATCGTTCATGGACTATGCCATGCCGCGTGCCACAGATTTGCCGAATATATCGTTTATGTCCGAACCCGTTCCGTCCACAGCCAACATCATGGGCATGAAGGGTTGTGGCGAGGCGGGCACAGTGGGCGCATTGGCGGCCATTTCAAACGCGGTGCAGGACGCATTGTGGGAACGCGGAGTGCGGCAGGCGGACATGCCATTCACACCGCATAAGGTCTGGGAGTTGTTGAAAGGTGACAGGATCGCGGCAGAATAGTTTGGCTGAGCTTTCTCGCAGTGTGGCGCGATGAGAGCCACGTTGCGGGAAAAGGTCATCACCGTGTGTGATGCAAAGATTGCCCAAAAGGGCGATGGCGTCGGACTGTCGTTTTACGCTTTCTTTGCCAATCGCAATGATGATCCTGAACTGTTGATGGAAGCGGCGACATGGTGGATCAAAACCCATAAGCTGGACCATTTTGAAAAAGCCGTAAAGATCAGGCAAATGGTAAAGGCGCAGTTATGACTGAAAAACACCCCCTACCGTTGCTGCAACGCTTGTTTGGCAAATTGTGGAAAAGACCGGCGTCGGATTTTGGCCCGCGGCGCGGGTCGGTGACCCATCTGATCATTCTGGATGGGACGATGTCATCACTTGAACCGGGCTGTGAAACCAATGCGGGTCAGGCGTATAAATTGGCCTGCGAAATGGGCAGCCGGTTGTCGATTTACTATGAACCGGGACTGCAATGGATCGACTGGCGCTCTGCGCGGGATGTGATCATGGGGCGCGGGATCAACCGACAGATCAAGCGCGCCTATGGTTATCTTGCCTCGCGGTATCATCCCGGCGATCAGATCTATCTGATGGGCTATTCACGCGGGGCCTATGCGGTGCGCAGTCTTGCGGGAGTGATAGATCAGGTTGGTCTGCTGCGGGCCGATCATGCCACGGAACGCAACATTCGCGATGTTTATCGGCATTACGAATGTAATCCGGGCAATGATACGGCAACCGCTTTTTCCAAGGCGTTTTGTCATGAAAACGTAGAGATTGAGATGATTGGTGTCTGGGACACGGTGAAATCTCTGGGCATCAACGCGCCAGTGCTGTGGCGGTTTTCAGAGCATTTACATGCGTTTCACAATCACGAACTGAGCAGCATCGTCAAAAACGGCTTTCATGCGCTGGCGCTGAACGAATCCCGCGTCGCATATAAACCGGTGCTTTGGACCACACATGAGGGGTTCGAGGGCCGGGTTGAGCAGATCTGGTTCCCCGGCAGCCACGGCGACGTTGGCGGGCAGCTTGGCGGGTTCGAGGCGGCGCGGCCCTTGGCGAATATTCCGTTTGTCTGGTTGATGTCACGGGCCGAGGAATGTGGCCTGCCGTTGCCAGCGGGGTGGAAGCTGCGCTTTGAGCAAGATCCGAACGCACCGTCGGTTGGCAATTGGCGGGGTTTTGGTAAAATTTTCATGACCCGGCGCAAGCGGATTGTCGGCAGTGACCCGTCAGAGCGGTTTCACGAAACCGTCGATGAACGCAATGCGGCAGCGCAAAGCATGCTCAGCAAGCTACACTTGCCAGCGCGCGCCGCAAAGTCCTAAGCCAGTTTCATCACGATGCAGGTGGTGGAGCCTGTGGCATAGAGCCTGCCATCATCAACGCCCCGAATTTCGCCGTGCGCGACACCTGTTGATCTGCCGACATGGTCAATGGTGCCAAGGCAATCGATTTGCGTGCCCAAGGGGATTGCCCGCAGAATATTCACCTTGAATTCCAAGGTTGTGTAAACCGATCCGCGCGGCACTTTTGTCATCACTGCACAGGCCATCGCGCTATCGAGCAAGGTGCCGTACCAGCCGCCATGCACCGTTCCCATCGGGTTGGTGACGTTGAATTCCGGCGTGCCACGAAAGGTGACGGCACCATCCTCAACCGCGTGCAGGGCATAGCCCATGGTTTCGCCAATCGGTGGGCCGGGGTTGGTGCCATCCAAAATACGCTGCATGAAGTCCAGCCCGGAAAGTTTGAGCACTTCCGCTGGAGAAAGCAGATCAGATGGGGATTGGGCAACGCGTGGCATGAAAAATCTCCGGCAGGGGGCTGCCGAAGATGCTAGAGGGGATTTGCGAGTATTGGCAAGTGGTTAGGCCACGTCTTACGCGACGTCTGACAAGGTGACTTGCGGCGTTACACCCAAGGCGCGGCAGACGTCACGGGTCAGATCGGCACGGTTCAGCGTATAGAAGTGCAGGTTTTCAACACCTTCGTCGATCAGGTTGCTGCAAAGCTCTGTGCACAGCGCAGTCGCCAGCAGATCGTGACGATCATCGCGCAGCGCGGCGTCAAAGGCTTGGTCCACCCAATCAGGCACATGCGCACCGCAGCGATCAGCGAATTTGCGGGCAGACGTCCAGTTTGTTACTGGCAGGATGCCTGGCGTGATCAATTTGTCGATGCCAGCCTTGGCACAGTCATCCCGGAATCTCAGATATGTCTCGGCCTCAAAGAAAAACTGGGTGATCGCCTCGTCCGCGCCCGCATCGAATTTGCGCTTGAGCCAGTCGATGTTGGCCTGTTGATCGGCGGCTTCGGGGTGGGGATCAGGATAAGCGCCAACGCGGATGTTAAATTCGCCAGTGTCTGACAAGGCCTCGATCAATTCACATGTGTCCTGGAACCCATCGGGGTGTGGTGTGAAGACGGTTGCGCCGTTTTCCGGATCGCCGCGCAGCGCGACGATGTCGGTTACGCCTGCCTTGGCGAAGTTTTTGGCAACTTGCATGGTTTCGGTCCGGCTGGCCCCCACGCAGGTAAGATGCGCGGCCACCGGAAGGCCAGATGTCCGACGCAGCACATGGGCGGCGTCATGGGTCAGGTCACGTGTCGATCCGCCCGCGCCGTAGGTAACCGAGAAAAACCTTGGCGCGAGTGGGGCCAAGGCTTGCGCGGTGTCCCACAGCTTGAACGCCGCATCAACGCTGCGGGGTGGGAAAACTTCGAATGAGACATTCGGCGTGGTCATTGGGATGATCCTTCATTTCGGGTTGCTCTCTTGTTTCATGAATTTATATGTGAGACAAATTCATAACTTTCATCTTGAACATGAGGATGCCCTCAATATGCACATCGAGTTTCGCCATCTGCGCACTATTCAAGCCATTCACGAGGCGGGTGGGTTGGCGCGTGCGGCTGAACAAATGAATATTACCCAATCGGCACTCAGCCATCAGGTGAAGGGGCTGGAGGATCAAGCGGGGGTTGAGTTGTTTGTTCGGCGCTCCAAACCCTTAAAGTTGTCGCCCGCAGGACAACGGCTGTTGAAACTGGCACAACAGGTATTGCCGCAGGTTCAGGCGCTGCAGGATGAGTTCAGTGGCTTGCGCGCGGGCAGCACCGGCCGGATGCACATCGCAATTGAATGCCATGCCTGTTTTGAATGGCTGTTCCCGGTGCTGGAACAATTTCGCCGCGCATGGCCGGATGTCGATGTTGATATTCGGCCCGGTCTGGCCTTTGACGCGCTGCCCGCGCTATTGCGCGAAGAAGTTGATCTGGTGGTCAGTTCGGACCCAGAAGAATTGCCCGGTGTCGAGTTTGTGGAACTCTTTGATTACAAAGCTGTGTTTGTCGCCGCCAGCGCGCATCCGTTGGCAAAAAAACCTTTTGTTGAAGCCGCTGATTTTCGCAGCGAAACATTGATCACCTATCCGGTTGAACGCACCCGTCTGGACGTGTTCAGCCAGCTGCTGATCCCGGCCAAGGTGGAACCAGCGGCGATCCGGCAGGTAGAATTAACTGCTGTGATCTTGTTACTTGTCGCATCAAACCGAGGTGTATCGGTATTGCCCGACTGGGTCGTGCGCGAGGTGAAGTATTCATCCGACTACGTGACGCGGCCCTTGACGAAAGACGGTGTGACGCGGCGGTTGTATGCGGCCGTGCGCAGTGATGATCTGGGCAAGCCGTTTATGGAACAACTGCTGGGGCTGGCCGGGCAGGAAGCGCGCAAACTGCAGTCGGTCTAGGTCTTAGGGTCGGACCCTAATTGAACAATGCCAGGTCTTTGATGCAGACCATCACCTCGCCTGCATTGTCGCCCAACGCATTGTCGCCATCGTTGATCCGCATATCCAGATAGCGCGTGTGTTCGCTTAGTGATTTGGCAGTTGCGCTTGTCTTGACGTGATAACGATCACCCTGCTCGGTGCGCATGATAAGTGCGCCGAAGGGCCACTTCTGATCGAATTTATAAGCATTAAAGGGGGCAAGTTCCTCAGCGGCAAACCCGCTGTGACCCGATGGTCCGACCCTGTCATATTTTGCGGCATCCACGGTCCATCCGGGCATTGGTCCAATGCCCATATCTCGTTGTAAGCGCCAGTTTTCCGGGCCAAAGGCAAATGTGGTTGGTGAACTGAGCGCGCTGGTGTCAATCCGCTGCCATCCTCTGCGGCTATCCACGAGGTAGCACAAATATCCGGCTGGAATTTCCGCGATATCAGGCTCGGGGTGCAACACGGGTATTTGCGCGGTTACAGGCAGGGCGCAAAGGCTTAGGAGGGCCGCAATGAGGTGTTTCATGAATGCTCCGATTTGGTGTCGTGCGAATTGTGCATATCGGGTTAACGCCTGACAAGGGATAATCCGGGCAAACGGCCCTTGGCAATCGCTCGTACCGCGCCTATACGCAGCCCCTGATTACTCAAAGGATGCGGACAATGGTTGGCAGTGCAAATCTTAACATCATGATGAAAGCGGCACGCCGCGCGGGCCGTGCCTTGGCCAAGGATTTCCGTGAAGTTGAAAACCTGCAAGTGTCTGTGAAAGGTGCCGGGGATTTTGTCAGCAAGGCCGATATTGGTGCGGAAAAGATCATCAAAGAAGAATTGATGGGCGCGCGTCCGACCTATGGCTGGCTGGCCGAGGAAGGCGGCGCCGAAGAGGGCCAAGACCCGACACGCCGCTGGATTGTAGACCCACTGGATGGCACCACGAATTTCCTGCACGGTCTACCGCATTGGGCTGTTTCCATCGCGCTTGAGCATAAAGGCCAGATCGTTGCGGGCGTGATCTATGATCCGACCAAAGACGAATTGTTCTTTGCCGAAAAAGGCGCAGGCGCTTGGATGAATGAAACGCGTATTCGGGTGTCTGGTCGTCACCGGATGATTGAGAGCATATTTTCCACAGGTCTGCCGTTTGCAGGGCGCGCGGATTTGCCGGATACGTTGAAAGATCTGGGGCGGTTGTTGCCTGTGTGCGCAGGTGTGCGGCGCTGGGGCGCGGCCTCGCTTGATTTAGCCTATGTCGCGGCAGGCCGCTATGACGGGTTCTGGGAACGGCGTCTGAAGTCGTGGGATTTGGCGGCAGGTCTGATCATCGTCAAAGAAGCGGGCGGATTGGTTGAAGCCATGAACCCGGCGGGGGATGTGTTAAGCGATGGCGAGATCGTCTGTGCCAATGAGGCGATTTTCACCGGGTTTGCGAAAATCGTCCGGGGCTAAGGCACTTGGCCGAGGCCGGATTTGCATATTTTTAGAACAATGAAATGGCTGGTCGTTATTTGTCGGACGGGTGGTTGATACCATCTGACCAGCGGATTGGCTCATACTCCCATGGGTTCACGCCTTCAATACAGCCAAGATTGATGCCGCATTGGCTGGGGTCGGCGCGGCGTTTGTGGTGCGTGTAGATGCCACAGATTTTGCAGAAATAGTGTTGTGCAGTGTGGGTGTTCCAGCTGTAGAGCGTCAGGTTGTCCGCGCCTTTCAGCACTTTGACCGAACTGGCGATGGCGGTGACGGACGCAGCTTGTCTGCGCGCGCAGAAGGAGCAATTGCAGCGCCCGATGTCGTCAAGCCCGTATGGCAGGGTGGCTTCTAAGGTGACAGCACCACAATGGCATGTCGCTTTTACGTTCATTGATGGGTTGGTCATTTGCGTTTCACCCTTGGGATGCGGCTTTCTATCGCCGGATAGGATGCGGGGGGATGCGGGGGGTGTCCATCGGTGCGGTTCCAAAACCCGACACCGCCGCGGCGCAGCCAGAACGGAATGGTCAGGATCAGGCCCGCGATAAAGCCACCCGCATGCGCCCAATAGGCGACGCCGCCTGTGCCGACTTCTGCTGTGAGGCCGCCGAAGAACTGCATGGCAAACCAGATCGCCAGCATAATCCATGCCGGGATTGGGAAAATGCGGAAAAACACCACAAAGATGAATAGAATATCAACTTTTGCTTTCGGATAAAGCAGCAGATAGCCACCCATAACCCCGGCGATGGCCCCTGATGCGCCGACCATGGGCACGACGGAATAGGGTTCCGTGATCACCTGTCCGATGCCCGCAGCAATCCCGCAGGCCAGATAGAACAGCAAATAGGGGATATGGCCCATCTCGTCTTCGATGTTGTCGCCAAATATCCACAAAAACAGCATGTTACCCGCCAGATGCAGCCAGCCGCCGTGCAGGAACATTGAGGTAAAGAGCCCGGCATATCCGCCACCGTCACTGAGCCGTGCAGGCACCAGCGCCCATGCGTTATAAAAGTCATAGGTGGCGCGGTTGTCAGAAAGAATCGTGAAATAGCTTAGGAATATCCCGATGTTGGCGAACATCAGCACATAGGTGACATAGGGCGTGCGCCCGGACGGGTTGTGGTCGCGTATTGGAAACATGGTCGCACGCTGAGCGATTGTGCGGGATGGGTCAAGAGGCCCCGGCGGCAAAACCAGGGCCGTTGTTGATTATCCAGCAGCCCCCAGCAGGGCGGCGTTGCCGCCGGAGGCAGTGGTGTCGACACAGACATGGCGTTCGGCACGCACGCGGGCGGTGTCAGGCAGACCCCGGATCAGCGGCAGGATCGGGCCGGAACGTTTGGCCAGCGCCTGTTCAATCTGGCGCGCGGTCTCCGCGTCGCCCCACCACATAATGCCGCCATACGCCGGACCATCGGTCAGGGTCGCCGGATCAATTTGGCCCGTCGCCGTGACCGCGTGACCGCCAAGGGCAGCAACCGCACGGGCCTGTGCATAGGCGGTTTCCTGACCCGGACCCATGCACAAGAGCGCGGTGCGGGGCAGGGTGGACAGGCGGTTGGATTCGCCCGTTGGCCCCGGCATCGACAGGGTTTCGATGGGTTTGTGATCCGGGCGCGGCAGCGCGGGCAGATCGCTTTGCGCGGTGTCCCATTCGTCGGTTGTTTCCTGCACATCCGGGGCGCTGAACCGGGGTAGATAGTTCGGGCCACCTGCCTTGGGGCCTGTACCAGACAGCCCTTCGCCGCCAAAGGGCTGTGACCCGACAATCGCGCCGATCTGGTTGCGGTTGATATAGATGTTGCCCGCCTCGATGCGTTCGGAGACATGCTGCACCCGGTCGTCGATGCGGGTGTGCAGACCGAAGGTCAGGCCATATCCGGTGGCGTTGATGTCGTCGATCACCTTGTCCAACTCGTGGCTTTGGAACGTCACCAGATGCAGGATCGGCCCAAAGATTTCACGTTTCATATCGCCAATGCCGTTCACATTGATGATCGTGGGCGCGATGAAAGTACCGCCCTCGGGTGTTGGGAGTTCAGCAACCACACGGCCATCGGCGCGGGCAGCTTCGACATGATCCGCGATGCCTTTGCGGGCCTGTTCGTCGATCACCGGGCCGACATCTGTGCTGAGCTGCCATGGATCGCCCATGTTCAACGCCTGCATCGCCCCGATCAGCATTTTGGTCAGGTCTTCGGCAATGTCTTCCTGCACATAGAGGCAGCGGAGCGCAGAGCAGCGTTGGCCCGCAGATTGGAACGCGCTTTCGACAATCGCGGTCACGGCTTGTTCGGGCAACGCCGTGCTGTCCACGATCATCGCGTTCAAACCGCCGGTTTCCGCGATCAATGGGGTGCCGGGTGCACAATTGTCGGCCATCGCGGTGCGGATGCGCATTGCGGTGGCGGTGGATCCCGTGAATGCCACGCCGCCGATACGGGGATCAGAAGTGACGGCGGCACCGATATCACCGCCACCGGGCAGCAGTTGCAGTGCAGAGCGCGGCACGCCGGCCTTGTGCATCAGTTGAACCGTGAAATGCGCGACAAGTGGGGTTTGTTCGGCAGGTTTGGCCAGAACCGCATTGCCTGCAGCCAAAGCGGCAGAGATTTGACCAGAGAAGATCGCCATCGGGAAGTTCCACGGCGAAATGCAGGTAAAGATACCCGCCGCGGGGGTGTTGGTGGCCTGCGCTGCATAATAACGCAGGAAATCAACGCCTTCGCGCAGTTCGGCGACGCAGTCAGGCAGGCTTTTGCCAGCTTCGCGGGTCAGCAGCGCAAAAATCTCGCCGTAGTTTTCTTCGATCAGATCGGCGGCCTTGAGCAGTACTGCGCGGCGCGTGGCCAGTGGCGCGTCCCAAGGTGCTGCGTTATCCAACGCGGTTTTAACATCCGCCAGCGACGCATTGCGTACTGTCCCGGGGGATTTGGTGAGATGCGCGGGGTTCGTGACCTTGACCGCTTTTTGCGGTTTTGCATCGCCTGCGATCAGGGGGGCGGCTTCCCATTTATGCGATTTGAAGGGTGCGCGCGCGGTCTCAATCTTGGCCAGCGTTGGGGTATGGGTCAGATCAAAACCGATGGCATTGGCGCGCATCGGCAAGAATACTTCTGGCCCGGTGGGAATTTTCAGGCTTGGCGTGCCAAGCTGCGCAAACGGGTCGGCAGCAACCACTTCGGGTGCTACGTCTTCATCCACGATCTGGTTCACAAAGCTGGAGTTGGCACCGTTTTCCAACAGGCGCCGCACCAGATAGGCCAACAAATCGCGGTGCGCGCCGACGGGGGCATAGATCCGGCAACGGGTGCCGTTATACTTCATCACCAGATTGTGCAGAGTTTCGCCCATGCCATGCAGGCGCTGGAATTCGTACGCCTCTGGGTCGTCCGCCATGTGCAGCACGGCGGCAACCGTATGTGCATTGTGGGTGGCAAATTGTGGGTAAATCCGATCGGTCATCCCCAACAATTTGCGCGCATTGGCGATATAGGACACGTCTGTTGCGGCTTTTTGGGTGAAGACGGGGAAACCATCGACGCCTTCGACTTGGGCGCGTTTGATCTCGGTGTCCCAATATGCGCCTTTGACCAGACGGACCATGATGCGGCGGTCATGGCGGGTCGCCATGTCGTAGAGCGCGTCGATCACGCGGGCGGCGCGGGGGCCGAAGGCCTGGACCACGATACCAAAGCCGTCCCATCCGGCCAGTGCGGGTTCAGACATCACGCGGTCGATCACATCCAAAGACAGCGCCAGGCGGTCGGCTTCTTCCGCGTCGATGTTAAGGCCCATGCCCGCGGATTTGGCCAGCAGACACAGCGCGCGCAGGCGTGGCACCAGATCGCGCATTACCGCGTCTTCCTGCGCGATTTCATAGCGCGGATGCAGGGCAGAGAGTTTTACAGAGATACCGGGATTTTTCCGGATGTCGACGTCGTCGCAGGCGGTGGCGATTGCGGAAATCGCGCGAGAATAGCTGAGGTGATAGCGCTTGGCGTCGCTTTCGGTGCGCGCCGCTTCGCCCAGCATGTCGTAGGAATAGGTAAAGCCCTTTTTCTCCATGCCTTTGGCACGGGTCATGGCGGCATTGATATCTTCGCCGAGCACAAACTGCCGCCCCATTTCTTTCATCGCGCGGCTGACTGCGGTGCGGATCACCGGTTCGCCCAGACGCTTGATCGCGGCACGCAGATGGCGCACCGGGCCGGGTTGTTCATCATCCAACACGCGGCCCGTCAGCATCAGCGCCCATGTTGACGCGTTAACCAGTGATGACGTCGAATGGCCCATATGGCGGCCCCAATTGGACGGCGCAATCTTGTCTTCAATCAGTGCATCAATGGTGTCGGCGTCCGGCACCCGCAGCAGTGCCTCGGCCAGACACATCAATGCGACGCCTTCGTCGGTGGACAGGCCGTATTCAGCCAGAAACACTTCCATCATACCCGGTGATGTCGCTCCGCGAATGTCGCGGACCAGACCGGCGGCCTGTTTTGATATCTCGGCGCGGTCATCTTCGGTCAGGTTTGCGGTTTGAATAAGCGTGTTCAACACGGCCTCGGGATCGGCATAGGTGCCTTCGTCAATCTGGTGACGCAGAGAAAGGGAAGTATCGCGGGCCATGAACATTCTCCAAAATATGTTTCGACAAAGATATCCTATCTTGGCTGATCATTTCGCCTTATAATTACCAAAATGACAGGCGTTTGTCGCGAAATTTAGGGAATTAGCATGAAAAAAGATCAATCAGACTTGGACAGATTTGATTCAACGATTCTATCGGTGCTGGCGGAAGATGGCCGCATCAGCATCACCGACCTCTCCAAACGGATTGGCCTGTCGAAATCTCCCACCCAAGCGCGGCTGCGCAGGTTGGAAGAGGCGGGGGTGATCCTTGGGTATCGTGCGCTGCTTGATCCGATCTTACTTGGCCTTGATCACGTGGCCTTTGTCGAGGTGCGTTTGAGCGACACCCGTGAAAAAGCCTTGCGGGCGTTTAATGCAGCTGTGGCAAAGGTGCCAGAGATTGAGCAGGCGCATATGATTGCCAGCCATTTTGATTATCTGCTTAAGGTGCGGACCCGCGATATGACGGCGTATCGACGGTTCCTTGGTGAAACGATTTCATCACTGCCGCATGTGTCCAATACCTCGACCTATGTCGCGATGGAGGCGGTGAAAGAGACGATGCTGGCCGATGCCCCTTGACCAGCCCCGTGTCTGCGCCATTCTATAGCTCATGCGCCTTATCATGATCATGGCCGTGATCGCGGCCCCTGCTTTTGCTGAATGCCCGAAACCTGCGGACACCAGCGCCGAATTACTGAACCTATTTGCCAAGGCTAATGCGGCGCAGGACGTGAACGCGGGCAGGCGCGTATCAAACGAGATGTGGGAGGTCTGGCTGCGCGCGCCCGATGCCGCCGCGCAAGAGGTTCTGGACGCGGGCATGGGCCGACGTGATGCCTATGATTTTGCGGGCGCGATCAGGGAATATGACCGCTTGATTGCATATTGTCCCGACTATGCCGAAGGCTACAACCAACGTGCCTATGTGCATTTTCTGCGGGGGGAGTTTGAACCCGCTCTGGCAGATCTGGATGTCGCTTTGTCTCTGCAACCACATCATGTCGCGGCGCAATCAGGGCGGGCATTAACCTTGATGAATATGGGCCGACTGGAAGAGGCGCGCGCGCAACTGTTGATCGCGGTTGAAAACAATCCGTGGCTTTCCGAGGCTGCGTTGCTTGCTGACGGCGCGCCGCTGGGCCGCAAGGGCAAAGATATTTAGCGGGCTTTCGTTCGTACTCTTAGCGATATCGCCTTCTGACCATTTACACCGCGCACCGGTTCGGATTATGTGCCGCCACGGCCATCGGCCAGATGCGGGCGTGATGGAATGGTAGACATACCAGACTTAAAATCTGTTGGGGCCTAGCCCCGTGTGGGTTCGAGTCCCACCGCCCGCACCAATCGTTCTACGAAGGCAATGACAACTGTTTTGATGGGTCTGCGCATCCAACTACTTGAAGTGCGCGCCAGCCAGGTTTCAGCGACTTACCGCCGGAATCGTACGCTGTAGCATGTCTTTTGACATAATATGGCACATTTAGTGTTCACAATACCGCATCTACGCAAGACACGGATTGCGGCACAAGGCCATTTCAAGCTATGCCAGAGGCAAAAGACCATCTGTTTATCAGCAAAGGTCAGGCCGCAAAATGTGGCGAGTGGTGTGAATTGGGGTCACAAATGATACGAGTTGCATTTGAACGGCGGCACATGCGGTGGGCGACACGTGCGTTCTTTCTGGGTGTCGCGATGCAATTGGGCGGCATGGCAGGCGCGGCTGATCTTAAGATCAATGGTATCCCGCCACAATCAGATCTCTATAAAACTCTTGCTGGTGGATCGCTGTTGGTGGAACAGACCGCCGAAGACGCAAACCCCTCTCCACAAGAAGTCGTGGCCGCCGCGCAAGCCGATTATGGGCGTCTGGTGGCGGTGCTTTACGATGAGGGCTATTTTGGTCCGGTTGTGAAAATCACCCTCGATGGGGTTGATGCGGCATCGATCCCGCCTGTTAATCCTCCACGCGAAATCAAACAGGCCGTGATCACCATTGATCCGGGTCCGTTGTTTCGCTTTGGTGCCACCAAAATTGCGCCTGTCGCCCCCGGTACGGAAATCCCGGAAGGCTTCGCCCCCGGTCAGACGGCAGGGCTGAGCGTGCTCAAAGAAACAGTGTCCAGCGGCATCAGCGGGTGGCGCGATCTGGGCCACGCCAAGGCGGCGTTGGCGGATCAGAACCTGACCGCACGCCACAAGGACCGTCTGATCAGCGCGGATTTGCGGTTGGCGCCGGGGCCAAAGCTGACCTTTGGGCCGCTGAATGTCAAAGGCAACCGTGACGTGCGCACAGCGCGGATTGTTGAAATTGCGGGCCTGCCCACGGGCACGGTGTTTTCGCCTGAGGAACTCAAACTTGCACAGGCGCGGTTGCGGCGGACGGGTGCGTTTAATTCGGCAGCGTTGATTGAGGCGGAAAAGATTGGGCCGAATGACACCTTGCCGATCACCGCGCAAATCACAGAGGCACCGCCACGCAGATTTGGCTTTGGTGCTGAAATCTCGACCACCGAAGGGCTGTCTCTGAGCACCTTCTGGCTGCACCGCAATCTGCTGGGTGGGGCAGAACGGTTACGCCTTGAGGCCGAGATTAAAGGCATTGGCGGCGGAACTGGTGGTGAAGACTATAAAGTTGCCGCACGGTTTGATCGTCCTGCGACCTTTAATGCGGACACAGATTTTTATGCGCTGGCCAAGATCGCGCAGCTTGACGAGGTCAATTACTTTTCGAGGCAGTTGGATATCGAGGCGGGCATCAAGCGGTATGCGAATGAAAAACGCACCTATACACTGGGCGTCGGTTTGCGCCGGGCTGAAACGCGCGATGCGTTTGGCACCAACCGTTATACTTTGCTGACCCTACCTTTGAGCGCTGAGTTTGATTACCGCGATAATGAACTGGATGCGACATCTGGATATTATGCCAAGGCAAGCCTAACGCCCTTCGTGGCCCTTTCCGGTGCGGATAGTGGCTTGCGCACCTACATTGATGTGCGCGGTTACAAGACGTTCGGCACCACGCGCCCGGTCACTTTTGCCCTGCGTGGTCAATTTGGATCAGTCTATGGTCCGGCGCTTGCTGTGGCCCCCGCCGATTACCTGTTTTATTCGGGTGGTGGTGGCACGGTGCGCGGACAACCCTATCAGGCGCTTGGCGTAGATCTGGGCGGTGGTAATGTTGTTGGTGGCCGCAGTTTTCTAGGCCTATCTGCCGAAGCACGGGTCAAAGTAACTGATAAAATTGGCGTCGTGGGTTTTGTCGATGCGGGCTATATCGGGGCCGAAGAATTCTATGACGGGTCGGGCGAGGTGCATTCAGGCGCTGGTCTTGGCCTGCGATATGCGACGGGGATTGGTCCCATTCGGCTGGATGTCGCGGTGCCAACATCCGGGCCTGCGACCAACGAGAACTTTCAGGTTTATATCGGTATTGGGCAGTCATTCTGATGCAGATCATCCGCTATTTCATCGCTACGCTTTTTGCATTTCTGCTGTCGTTAACTGCGGCTTATGCACAAGATGACGATAAGGGTTTCCTGACAAACGCCATCCAAGACGCGCTGAGCGGCGCAGGGCGCAGTGTTAGCATTGATGGTTTTTCCGGCGCGCTGAGCTCAGAGGCGTCGTTTGATCGGATGACCATTTCTGACAAGGACGGTGTCTGGCTGACGCTGGATGATGTGGTGCTGGATTGGAATCGCTCTGCGTTGCTGCGCGGGCGGCTCGAGGTGCAAAGCCTGACGGCAAAACGTCTTGATGTGCCGCGCCTGCCAGTGGTCGAGGGTGAAGCATTGCCAGATGCAGAGGCAAAGCCATTTGCCTTGCCGGATCTGCCGGTTTCAATCGAAGTGGCAGATTTTTCGGTGGGCGAGATCAATCTCGGTGCTCCAATCCTAGGTGAAGCGGCGCAGTTGACGATCAAAGCAAATGCGCGGCTGACCGATGATGTTGGCGCGTTGGATTTCACCGCCAAACGCACCGATACGAAACGGGGTGAGTTTGCGATCAAGGCAGATTTTAAACGCTCTGATAACGTTCTGGAATTATTGTTGAAATTGGCCGAGGAGGAGGAAGGTATTGCCGCAAGGCTGCTCAATATTCCGGGCCAGCCGACGGTGGACATGACCGTTGCGGGCAAGGGGCCGTTGGACGATTTTGTTGCGGATGTCAAAATTGCCACCGATGGTGAGGAACGTTTGGCGGGTGAGATCACCTTGGGGGCGCAAACCCCGCGCCGCAGTTCTGACACACCGGATCGGCGCATTCAGGCCAACATCGGCGGTGACATCACCGCCTTGCTGGCCCCGCGCTATCGCGAGTTTTTCGGCCCCGATGTGCGCCTGACGCTTGATGCGCTGCGCGAAGGCAATGGCGCGATTGAGGTCAGCGCCTTTACGCTGGATGCGCAAGCCGCTGAGTTGGCAGGCAAGGTGACATTGAATTCTGACGCATGGCCCACGTTCATCGACATCACCGGGACGATCGCCAACCCTGATGATACACCAATTTTGCTGCCGGTTTCAGGGACGGGTGTAAATGTATCGCGTGTTGGCCTGCGGGTTGCCTATGACGCTGCAGATGGCGAGGCGTTTGATGCCATCTTTGACATCGACAATCTTGATACTGCAGGCGTTGAGGTCGAAAAAACCACGCTTGAACTGCTCGGAACGTTGCAGGGCAACCTTGGTTCCGTCGGACAATTTTTGGGTGATGTCACCTTTGAGGCGGCGGGCCTTAGCTTGACAGACGCAGCCAGCGCCGAAGCGATTGGCGATGCGGTCAAAGGCAAAGCCAACATCAACTATATCGAAGGGCAACCGATCCGGATCAGTGATCTGGATATGTCCGGGGCTGACTATGGCCTCAAGGGCAAAGCGGTGATCAACGGCTTGGAAAGCGGATTTTTGACCCGCCTTGATATGGCGTTGACCGCGGCGGACCTGAGCCGGTTTTCGGCCCTTGTCGGGCGTGAGATAGATGGCAGCACGGCATTGGCCCTTAAAGGGACAGTGACGCCGCTGGGCGGGCAGTTCGATGTTAAGGCCAATGGCAGCACGCAAGACATTAAGACCGGGATTGTGCAGGCGGACGCCGTGCTGGCGGGACTGACCCAAATGTCCGTGGAAGCGCAGCGCAATGAAAATGGCACGTTTCTGCGTGATCTGGTTCTGGCGAACGAGGCGCTTATCCTTGCGGGTAATGCTGAATTGCGTACGGATGACAGCACGGTGCAGGCGAATTTCAAGCTCAATGACGTGTCATTGGTGGTGCCGCAGTATGATGGCCCCGTTACGATTAGCGCAACCGCAACACAAGACACGCGTGGCTGGTCAGTCGATGCGATGACCGACGGTCCTTATGGGGCCGCGCTAACAGCCAAGGGGCTTGCCACCGGGCCGAACGCTGCGCTGACATTCACGGCGGATGTGCCAGACGTTAAACCCTTTGCAGAGCAGATCGATGGGCCGGTCAAAGCCTCCGGCACGCTCAGCCAAAGCGCGGAGGGTTGGGTGTTGGATACCAATGCCACCGGGCCATTTGACGTGCGTGCGGCTGTCAAAGGCTTGGTGACGCCCGCGATTGACATAGCCTTTGATGTGTCGATGCCGAACCTTAATCCACTGGTGCCACAGTTAAATGGGCCTTTGAGCGCCACAGGAAAGCTGCGCCAGACCGACAAGGGGTTCTTTGTCGATACGAATGCCACCGGCCCTTATGGCGCGCGCGCGCTGGTCGAAGGGTTGGCCACAGGGCCGGACATGTCGCTGACCTTTGATGTGAATGTGCCGAATGTGAACCCGCTGGTGCCGGGGGTTTCCGGCCCGTTGGCCGCCACAGGTGTGGTGCGCCAGACGCCGGATGGTATCGAGATTGATACCAATGCCACCGGGCCGTATGCGTCACGTGCCTCGGCGCAAGGTGTTGTCACCGGGCCGAATGCAGCTGTTGATTTTGACGTGGCCCTGCCCAACATTGGTTCGCTGGTTGCGCAGGTTTCCGGCCCGTTGGACGTTACTGGATCAGCGCGCAAGCAAGGCGATGCGTGGCGGTTGGATACCAATGCGACCGGACCGTCCGGCACACAGGCCACTATCGCGGGCCTTGTGAATGGCGATGGCACATTGAACCTTGATGTGGCGGGATCGGCACCTTTGGGCTTAAGCAAACCGTTTATCGCGCCCCGCGACCTGCAAGGGCAGGCGCGGTTTGACCTTGAGATCAATGGACCTGCGCAACTATCCTCGGTCACGGGCACCATTCAGGCATCCGGTGCAACGCTCAGCGCGCCGAACCTGCGAGTGACGCTGCGCAACATGGCGGCGGATGTGCGTCTGGCCAACAACCGTGCGCAATTGGATGTGACCGCCGATGCGACCAATGGCGGGCGTTTGCGCGTTGACGGTGCGGTGACACTGACGCCATCCTTACCCGCTGACATCCAAATCGGGCTGCAAAATGTCGTGCTGATTGATCCGAAACTCTATCGTACGTCGGTTGGCGGTAACATACGGGTGGCGGGCCCGCTGACTGGTGGTGCGTTGATCAGTGGTCAGATCGATGTGGGCGAAACCAATGTCAACATCCCCTCAACCGGGGTGACCAGTATCGGGGATATCCCTCCGATCACCCATATTGGCGCGAGGCCCGCTGTGATCGC
Organism: Sulfitobacter sp.; assembly: GCA_051252035.1. GTDB lineage: Bacteria > Pseudomonadota > Alphaproteobacteria > Rhodobacterales > Rhodobacteraceae > Sulfitobacter. The sequence continues at coordinate 2,188 of JBPOFE010000042.1, read as the reverse complement.
GACACGCAGGAAAGCGGGGCTTGATAGTGCTGCGGCTGGGACAGATCCGGCGCGTGCGGCAAGTGGGTCGGCCTTTGGCCTGAATCTGCGTATCTCTGCGCCGAACCGAATTTTTGTGCGCGGGCGCGGCCTTGATGCAGAACTCGGTGGCGCGCTGAACCTGACAGGCAGCAGCAACCGGGTGATTTCGGCAGGGCGGTTTGAACTGATCCGGGGGCGGCTTGATATTTTGGGCAAACGCTTTGATCTGGTCGAAGGCTCGGCACAGTTTCAAGGTGATCTGATCCCCTATCTGCGGTTTGTATCAACCACCACAACCAGGGTGAGCGAGGTGAGCGTCATTGTCGAAGGGCCCGCAGATGAGCCAGAGGTGAAATTCGAATCCAACCCCGATGCGCCGCAAGACGAAGTGCTGGCACAGCTTTTGTTTGGCCGCAACATCGGTGACATTTCCGCCTTCCAAGCGCTGCAATTGGCCGGCGCTGTCGCAACTCTTGCGGGGAAGGGCGGCAGCGGCATCATCTCAAACCTGCGGGATGGCTTTGGATTGGATGATTTCGACGTGACCACGACTGAAGACGGTGCCACAGCGCTACGTGCGGGCAAGTATCTGTCTGAGAATGTCTATACTGATGTCACAGCCGCGTCTGATGGCTCGGCTGATATTTCGCTGAACCTTGACATCACACCAAACCTCAAAGGAAAGGTGAGCCTAGGCTCTGACGGCGATAGCAGCCTTGGGATTTTCTTTGAAAAAGATTATTAAACGCGGAAATCGTGCGTCACTCTGAGCGAAAGACGCCATAGCGGCCCTTGTCAAACATCAGACCTGCACCATCGCCCTGACGTTCGGCTGCGTGTTTGACATGGCCTAAGATCAATGAATGATCACCCGCCGGATGTACTGCATAGGTGTCACAATGAAATGTGGCGAGGCAGCCTTGAAAAGTCGGTGATCCGCATGGCCCCTCTTGCCAGTCGAAGCCCTCAAAATCATGCCCTTGGGAGGCAAAGTGGCTGGCGAGGTCTTGTTGATCAGCGCTTAACACATGGATGCAGAAATGCGCGGCGGTTGCAAAGGCATCATGGCGTTTCGAGGTGATCGCAGGCGACCACAGCACCAGCGCGGGATCAAGTGAGATGGATGAAAACGAATTCGCCGTCATGCCCAATGGTCCGGCGCCCGTTTGGGTCGTGACCACGGTAACACCCGTGCCAAAGCGGCCAAACGCGCTGCGCAATTGCAGGGCGCTCTCGCGGGTCGGCGCAAAGGGGATCATGTCATCGCTCATGGGGCGCAGCGGTGCCACGGTGGCGCGCGCTTGTCCAGAACGGGTGACGCTGTGCGCCTCGGATTGCTGCGGTGGATTAACATGTTTCATGTAGATGGGGGTAAAACAGCAAAATGCCAGTATGTCGGCGCGATTGTGGCCAATTTGCGAAGCTACGCGTCGTTTTCGAATATTGTGATGGAACTAATTTATTCAGATCGTTTTTAACTGGTTGCCCCGTAGTCAACGAAGCGTTTGGGCGATGATATATTCTATCATGTATCTGACTGGCTGGAATCCACTGTAAACTTGCCCGCGCAAGACATGAATGTCTTGTGGTCGACCACGGTACCCGAATGCCTACCGACACAATTTCAGTAGGTGCCCACGCGGCATCGGAAAGTGATGACAATGACTAATATGAACAAAATCAAGACTTTGCTGACGACTTCAGCAATTTTGACAACCACGGCCTTTGGCACAGCCGCCTTGGCACAAGACAAGGAGACCGTGGATCACATCGAAGTTGGCTCGTTGAGCTGTAACGTTGGCGATGGCAGTGGGTTTGTGTTTGGGTCCACGCGCGAATTGGCGTGTACATTCAATCCGGTGAACGAAGGTTTGGCTGATGAGACATATGTCGGCGAGATCAATCGGTATGGCTTGGATATTGGTAAAACCCAGAACGGCCAGATGTCGTGGTTGGTGCTGGCACCCACAGAATCTGAATATTACGAAGGCGGCCTGAACGGCAGTTATAAGGGCGTCTCGGCTGAGGCCACCTTTGGTGTTGGTCTTGGGGCCAACGTGATGGTTGGCGGTTCTGAAAATACATTGGCGTTGCAGCCTTTGAGTGTGAATACCCAGACTGGTATTAACTTTGCCATCGGTGTGGGCGAGATCAATCTTAAACGCGT
>JBPOFE010000041.1:0-21515 GCA_051252035.1 Sulfitobacter sp. | reverse complement strand
GCCGCGCAGCATCGCCACGATGTCCTTGGCGGAATGATCGCAGAACAATTGCCCCAGCGTTTTTTCATGCCAGGCAATGCCATGTGCCTCTACCAGTTCAATGAAATCCCATTGGGTATAGCGCGCCAGCGCAGATTTCGCGAAATGCGGGTTCTGGCTGATAAATGCGTCGGGTGTGCAATGCATGTTGGTGAAATTGCAACGCCCGCCGCCGGAAATGCGGATTTTTTCACCGGGCGCGCGGGCGTGATCGACGATCAAAACCCGACCGCCCGCATGTGCGGCGCACATCATTCCTGCGGCCCCTGCACCTATGATCGCTGTATCAACCTGCATCCCGGGGCAGTGCCTTGTTCCGTTCATGTGGTCAAGATGGTGTGAGGGGGCTTGTGGGTTGCACGGGGACAGCTAGGTCTAGGGCAGAAACATAAAGGAACATGAAATGACAAGACTTGAAGCGGGCCAGAGTTTCCCCAGAACCGACGTTCACCAGTTGGGAGGTGATGTCATGACATTGGGCCTGCCTGCGGGCGGGCATGATTGGCAAATGGTGGTGATCTACCGTGGTCTGCATTGCCCGCTTTGCAAGAAGTACCTCGCGCAACTTGATGAATTGGTTTCTGATTTCAACGCTTTGGGTGCCGATGTTGTGGCGGTTTCCGGCGACCCAAAAGACAAAGCGCAGGCCATGGTTGATGAGAAAAATCTAAAACTATCGGTTGGCTGGGGTCTGACCATTGATCAGATGAAAGCGCTTGCACTTTACATCTCTGACCCGCGCAGCCCGCAAGAAACCGACCGTCCATTTCCCGAGCCGGGCCTGTTTGTGATCAATGGCGATGGCAATATTCAGATCATCGATATTTCCAACGCGCCGTTTGCACGACCTGATCTGGCTGTGGTGTTGAATGGGGTCAAATTTATCCGCGAAAAGAACTATCCAATCCGCGGCACGCACGCCGCGACCTGATCTGACACGCGCCGGGCCGGGTGATCAGGCCCGGCCCGGTGGTAGTGGGCCAAAATACACTGGCCCCATAAGCAAAAAGCCGCTATGCTTTGCGTTGAGACCCCGAAAAGGGGCCGCCCGGCAACGGGAAATGAGGCAGTGCAAGGCAGATAATACCATGACAGAAATGGTCTATGGCGCGGTTCCCGTTCGGGATGGCGAACCAATTCTTCCCAAATGGTGGCGCACCGTTGATCGCTGGGCGATGGGCTGTGTTCTGTTGTTGTTTGCTGTGGGTATGTTGCTGGGTCTGGCGGCATCACCGCCACTTGCGGCCAAGAATGGGTTCGAGCCGTTTCATTATGTCCAGCGTCAGGCGTTCTTTGGCGGGTTGGCGATTTTGACCATGGTATTGACCTCGATGATGTCCCCCACAGTGGTGCGACGGTTGGCGGTTTTGGGCTTCGTCGTGGCCTTTGTCGCACTGGCATTGCTGCCGTTCTTTGGCACCGACTTTGGCAAAGGTGCGATGCGTTGGTATTCGCTTGGGTTTGCGTCGGTGCAACCGTCCGAATTTCTCAAACCCGGCTTTGTGGTTGCGGCGGCATGGATGATGGCCGCCTCGCTTGAGATCAACGGCCCGCCGGGTAAGACGTGGTCGTTTGCTTTGTGTATCTCAATTGTGCTGATGCTGGCGATGCAGCCTGATTTTGGTCAGGCCTGTCTGGTGCTGTTTGGCTGGGGCGTGATGTATTTTGTGGCTGGCGCGCCGATCACATTGCTGGTTGGTATGGCGGGATTGGTCGTTGTGGCAGGCACAGTGGCTTATTCGAACTCCGAACACTTTGCCCGGCGTATTGATGGTTTCCTGAGCGTCGATGTCGACCCGACAACCCAGCTTGGCTATGCCACCAATGCGATCCGCGAGGGCGGCTTGTTTGGTGTTGGCGTGGGCGAAGGCGAGGTGAAATGGTCACTACCCGACGCGCATACGGATTTTATCATTGCCGTGGCCGCCGAAGAATATGGGCTGATCTTGGTGATGTGCATCATCGCGCTTTATACGGGCGTTGTGGTGCGGTCCTTGCTGCGGCTGGTGCGTGAACGTGATCCGTTCATCCGGCTGGCGGGCACCGGGTTGGCCTGCATGTTCGGGGTTCAGGCGATGATCAACATGGGGGTCGCGGTGCGTCTGCTCCCGGCAAAGGGCATGACCTTGCCGTTTGTGAGCTACGGTGGGTCATCGGTGATTGCCAGCGGTATTGCCGTGGGCATGTTGTTGGCGTTTACGCGGTCGCGTCCGCAAGGCGAAATTAGTGATATCTTGGGTCGGGGGCGTGGCCGATGAAGGCACCGTTACTGATCATTGCGGCGGGCGGTACGGGCGGGCATATGTTTCCCGCCCAAGCGCTGGCCGAGGTGATGTTGATGCGCGGCTGGCGCGTCAAGTTGAGCACGGATTCGCGCGGCGCGCGGTACACAGGCGGGTTTCCGGCTGAGGTTGAGATCACGCAAGTCAAATCAGGCACTTTCGCACGGGGCGGATTGGCGGCGCGCGCGATGGTGCCGCCGCGTATTTTGGCGGGTGCTGCGGGTGCGGCGCTGCGGATGCTGCGCGATAAACCCGCCGTTGTTGTAGGCTTTGGCGGCTATCCGTCGATCCCGGCATTGGCGGGGGCATGGGCCTTGCGGTTACCCCGAATGATCCACGAGCAAAATGGTGTCCTGGGCCGCGTGAACGAGGTGTTCAGTAGCCGCGTTGATGCCGTCGCCTGTGGCACTTGGCCCACCACTTTGCCAGAAGGTGTTGAGGGTGTTCATGTCGGCAATCCGGTGCGCACGGCGGTGCTGGAACGCGCGGGTGCCGGGTATATCCCACCCGGCGATTACCCGATGGAAGTGTTGGTGATGGGCGGATCGCAAGGTGCGCGTATCCTAAGTGATATGGTGCCACCCGCGATTGCAGGTTTGCCGATGGAGATGCTTAAGAACCTACGTGTCAGTCATCAGGCACGTGAGGAAGACGGCCAGCGGGTCGCGGATTTTTATGCCCAAGCCGGGATCACGGCGGATGTGCAGCCGTTCTTTGACGATGTGCCGCGCCGCATGTCAGAGGCGCAATTGGTGATCAGCCGGGCGGGGGCGTCCTCGGTGGCGGATATTTCCGTGATAGGACGGCCTTCGATCCTGATCCCTTATGGGGCGGCAACGGGAGACCATCAGACGGCAAATGCCCGTGGGCTGGTCGATGCCGGGGCTGCGATTCTGATGCCAGAGGATGCGGCCACGCCTGACAGCCTGACCGCGCAGATACAGATGATTTTGGGCGATCCGGATGGGGCCTTGCGCATGTCACAGGCGGCGAATTCTATTGGCAAGCCGGAGGCGGCTGAAGCATTGGCGCAGATGGTCGAAGAACTCGCGAAAAAAGGAAAAGATAGATGAACGCAGCGGCGACGAAATTGCCAACAGATGTGGGGCCGATCCATTTCGTGGGTATCGGCGGAATTGGCATGTCGGGCATTGCCGAGGTGCTGCTCAATCATGGCTACAGCGTGCAGGGCTCTGACCTGAAGGCGACAAAGATCACTGATCGTTTGGCCGAATTGGGAGCCGACATATTTGTCGGGCAAGATGCGAAAAATATTGAGAATGCCGAAGTTGTTGTGATTTCAAGCGCGATCAAGCCGGGCAATGCGGAACTGGATGCGGCACGACAGCGCGGCCTGCCGATTGTGCGCCGCGCGGAAATGCTGGCCGAGTTGATGCGGCTCAAATCCAACATCGCGGTGGCGGGTACGCACGGCAAGACAACCACCACCACCATGGTGGCCGAATTACTGGTCACGGGCGGTATTGATCCCACGGTGATCAACGGTGGGATCATCCATGCCTATGGCTCCAACGCCCGCATGGGGCAGGGCGAATGGATGGTGGTTGAGGCGGATGAATCCGACGGCACCTTCAACCGTTTGCCCGCGACCATTGCGATTGTGACCAATATCGACCCCGAACATATGGAGCATTGGGGCGATTTTGACACGCTGCGTCAGGGATTCCTCGATTTTGTGTCGAATATTCCGTTTTACGGGCTGGCCGTGTGCTGCACCGATCATACTGAAGTGCAGGCGCTGGTGGGCAAGATTACCGATCGCCGGGTTGTTACGTACGGATTTAATGCGCAGGCAGATGTACGCGCCAGAAACCTACACTACAAAGGTGGGGTGGCGCATTTTGACATTGAATTGCAGTCCGAAGAAATCGTGATCAAGGATTGCAGCCTGCCAATGCCGGGCGATCACAATGTGTCCAATGCACTGGCTGCGGTTGCGGTCTCGCGGCATCTGGGCATGAAGGCGGATGAAATCCGGGATGCTTTGACAAAGTTTGGTGGTGTTAACCGCAGGTTTACAAAAGTTGGCGAAGTTGACGGTGTGACGATCATTGACGATTACGGCCATCACCCTGTTGAAATTGCGGCCGTGTTGAAAGCCGCGCGGCAGGCGACCGAGGGCCGTGTGATTGCCGTGCATCAACCGCACCGCTATTCGCGGCTGAGCCATCATTTTGAAGAATTCTGCGCCTGTTTCAACGATGCGGATGTTGTGGGCATTGCCGATGTGTATGGCGCTGGCGAAGAGCCAATTGAAGGCGCGGACCGGGATGGTTTGGTTGCCGGGTTGATCCAACATGGCCACCGCCACGCGCGCGCGGTTCAAGGTGAAGATGATCTGGCGCGATTGGTGTCCGAACAGGCGCGACCGGGTGACATGGTCGTGTGCTTAGGGGCAGGCACGATCAGTACTTGGGCAAACGGTTTGCCGGACAAACTACGCGCGCTGAAAGGGGCCGCGGCATGACGTTGCTCTGGCTCTCCATTCTATGGGTGTTCTCCTCTGTTGGTGTGGCGATGCTGCCGATGCGCAGACAGTATATTCCCGGTGTGGCTTTGCTCATTGCGGCCCCGGTTCTGATCGTGATGATTGGCCTGCAGGTGGGTTGGATCGTGGCCGCGCTGGCGCTGGCGGCCTTTGTTTCAATGTTCCGCAACCCTTTGAAATATATCTTCGCCAAACTCAAAGGCGAGAACCCGGAGGTGCCGCAATGAGCATATCCCTGACGCTGGCGTGCCTATGGGCTGTAATCGCCAATGTGCTGGCGATGACGCCCAGCAAGGACAACCACTGGCGCAATGCCTATATCCTGATTGGCATTGGCATCCCGATTGTCGGTTATGTCACCGTGCAACACGGGCCGTGGATTGGTTTGTTGGTCATGGCGGGTGGCTGTTCGGTGCTACGCTGGCCGGTGATTTATCTGGCGCGGTGGCTGCGCCGCTCCGCAAGCCCGATGAAAGGACCAGCAGAATGAGCATGACAGTAGCAACTTTGGTGAGCATATTGGCGGTCTGGATGTTGATCTGTGGCTGGTGCGGATACCGTATGCGGGTGTTTGCGTTTCTGGGTGTGTTGGTTGTGGGTCTGGCGCTGAACATGGCGTGGATGGTTTTTGGCCTGAATGCGCGCCCGTTTGAGGCTCATGCGTTGATGGCGGAAACGTCGGCATTCATGTATGGCGTTGGTGCTTTTGGCGTCGGTTGGCTGGCCGGACGCTTGGCCCGGCAGTTTCAGGCGAGCCGGATTGATTGATCTCGAAAGCATCTTGTTCTTTTCGTCCCCAATCATCTCCATGATTGTGGTTGCCATCGTTATGTACCAAATAGGTCGATCTTTTGGGTCGGTCACATTGTGGGGGTTTGCTTTTGCTGTCATTCTTGCCGCGGTGCTGTTTTGCGTTCTTGGTGCGGATCTATTTGATGATGGTCTTACGTTTGGGTTGCTCGTTATTTTCGTGGTTGTCCCCAGCACGTTGGTTGGGCTAATTTCCATGCTGATCGCGGCAACGAAAAATATGCGGAACTGAATGGCATGGGTGTTGAAACAACGGAAATTTCATTGCCCACCCCGCGCGGTAAACTCACGCCACAGCGCCCCTTGAACGATCTCACATGGCTGCGCGTGGGCGGCCCTGCGGATTATCTGTTTTCCCCTGCCGATGTGGACGACCTGAGCGATTTTCTGCGCGCATTGCCCAGTGAAGTGGCGGTTTTCCCCATGGGGGTGGGCAGCAACCTGATCGTGCGAGATGGCGGTTTGCGCGCGGTGGTGATCCGGTTGGGGCGAGGCTTTAATGGCATCGAAATTGATGGTGATCTGGTGACAGCGGGGGCAGCGGCGCTGGATGCGCATGTCGCGCGTAAGGCAGCGGATGCGGGGATGGACCTGACATTTCTGCGCACGATTCCGGGTAGTGTTGGCGGCGCGGTGCGGATGAATGCCGGGTGTTACGGCAGCTATACGGCGGATCATTTTGTGAGCGCCAAGGCCGTAACACGGGGCGGTGAGGTGATCACCCTCACTGCTGATGATCTGAATTTTCGCTATCGTCAGAGTGACTTAACCGATGGCGCGGTGATTATTTCGGCCACTTTCAAGCCATCAAAGGGTGATCCAGAAACTCTGCACATCCGGATGGCGGACCAATTGCGCAAGCGGGATGAAACCCAACCCACCAAAGACCGCAGTGCGGGCAGCACGTTTCGCAATCCGGCGGGGTTTTCCAGCACGGGGCGCGCGGATGACGTGCATGACCTCAAGGCGTGGAAGCTGATTGACGACGCAGGGCTACGCGGGGCCTCGCGCGGCGGGGCGCAGATGTCGCCGAAACACTCTAACTTTCTGATCAATACCGGCGATGCAACAGCGGAAGATTTGGAAGGATTGGGTGAAGAAGTGCGAAAAAAGGTTTACGATTCAAGTGGATTAAGGCTAGAATGGGAAATCATGCGCATCGGTGAATTCACAGGTGATCCGGTGCCTGAGGCATAAGCCACAAAGTGGCAATAAAATGATAAACAAGGGCCGCAAAAGGTCCGGGACAAGTAAGGCACAAAGTGGGTACGTCGAGCAGACACACCCCGACAGTGGCGGTAATAATGGGTGGCCCCTCGGCTGAGCGTGAGGTGTCACTGAACAGCGGGCATGCCTGCGCCGCCGCATTGCGGGAACATAACGGTTATACCGTGGTCGAGGTCGATGCAGGCCGCGACCTTGCTGCCGTTTTGACGGAACTCAAACCAGATGCGGTTCTGAATTGTCTGCATGGCCGTTGGGGCGAAGACGGCTGTGTGCAGGGTTTGCTGGAGTGGATGAACATTCCCTACAGCCATTCAGGCGTATTGTCTTCGGCGCTCGCGATGGACAAGCAACGTACAAAACAAGTGTACCGCGCCCATGGGTTACCCGTGGTCGACAGCGTGATTGCCGCTGCGGTGGATGTGCGTGCGTCGCATGTGATGGCCCCACCATATGTCGTCAAACCCAACAACGAAGGGTCCAGCGTCGGTGTGTATCTGGTGGGTGAGGAAAACAACGGTCCGCCGCAGCTTGACGATGATATGCCCGAATTCGTGATGGTCGAAGCCTTTGTGCCGGGCCGCGAGTTAACGACCACGGTGATGGACGGGCGCGCGTTGAGCGTAACCGATATCATCACCACAGGTTGGTACGATTACGACGCCAAGTATAAAGAGGGGGGGTCACGTCATGTGGTGCCAGCCGACATCCCCGCAGATGTTTTCCAGCTCTGCCTTGATTATGCACTGCGCGCGCATGATGCCCTTGGTTGTCGTGGATTAAGTCGCACGGATTTCCGCTGGGATGAGACCAAAGGTGCCGACGGTCTGGTGTTGTTGGAAACCAATACGCAACCCGGCATGACCGCGACCTCATTGTCTCCTGAGCAGGGTCAAGCGGTAGGCATTTCCTTTCCTGACCTATGTGCCTGGATGGTGGAGGACGCGTCATGTTCAAGATGATCCGCCGTCCAAACAAATCAGATCCAGCACCCTCACGTTGGGCATGGCGGATGCAGCGGCTGATGTTGACGCCCGCGTTTCGGTTTGGCCTGCGCGTGGGCATGCCGTTCTGTATCACTTTGCTGGCTGGAACGATTTATCTGTCGGATGCGGATCGCCGCACTGCGATTACCGATGCGGTTGCTGATGCCCGCGCCGGTATCGAAGAACGCCCCGAATTCATGGTCAAGATGATGGCGATTGACGGGGCTGAACAGGCTTTGGCCGCTGACATTCGCGCTGCGGTGCCGCTGCATTTTCCACAAAGCTCGTTCGATCTTGATCTGGAAAACATCCGTAGCGAAATCGGTGCGCTGCACGGGGTCAAAAAGGCCAGCGTGCGCATCCGTCCGGGTGGGATTTTGCAGGTCGAGATTATACCGCGTGTGCCTGTTGCGATGTGGCGCAATGAGGATGGATTGGTTCTGGTGGATGAAACCGGTGCGCATGTTGCGGATATCGAGTCACGGGCGGCATATCCCCAGATGCCGTTGATTGCGGGGCAGGGCGCGGCGCGCCATGTGGATGAGGCGTTACGTTTGACCAGTGCCGCCAGCGCGCTGGGCGATCGGCTCCACGGTATTGTGCGGATGGGCGAGCGGCGCTGGGACGTTGTGCTGGATCGTGGCCAACGCATCATGTTGCCTGAAACGGGGGCGATGCAAGCGCTTGAGCGGGTGATCGCCCTTGAGCGTGCTCAGGAAATTCTAACCCGCGATGTGGCGCGGGTCGATATGCGGTTGGCGCAAAGACCAACTGTTCGAATGAACGAAGAGGCCACCCGCGAATGGTGGCACATCAGGCAGAGTGCAGGACAGTAACGATGATGGACCTTTACGACAGTCAACGATCAATGCGGAACATGCGCAAACTGGCGATGCAGCGTGGTGTGGTGGCAATTTTGGACGTTGGCAGCTCAAAAATTGCCTGCCTCGTGCTGCGGTTTGATGGGCCAACGTCGTTGGACACCGATGGTGAAATCGGATCATTGGCGGGCCAGTCCGGGTTCCGGGTCATTGGGGCGGCGACCACGCGGTCACGTGGTGTACGCTTTGGTGAAATCTGTGCGATGGGCGAAACCGAACGTGCGATCCGCACCGCCCTACAAGCTGCGCAGAAGATGGCGGGTATTCGTGTCGACCATGTGATTGCGTGTTTTTCAGGTGGTGAGCCGCGCAGCTATGGCTTGGATGCTGAGATTGACCTTGAAGGGCAGGTCGTGTCCGAGCAGGACGTCGCGCAAGTGATGGCCAGCTGCGATGTGCCGGAATACGGCGATGGCCGCGAGGTGTTGCATGCTCAGCCGGTGAACTTTGCGCTGGATCATCGGTCTGGCCTGATCGATCCGCGCGGGCAATTGGGCAACGCATTGTCAGTAGATATGCACATGTTGACCGTTGACGCCGCAGCCGTTCAGCATCTGGCACATTGTATCAAGCGCTGCGATCTGGAATTGGCGGGCATTGCGTCGTCGGCTTACGTGTCGGGTATTTCATCGCTGGTTGAAGATGAACAGGAACTTGGTGCCGCCTGCATTGATCTGGGTGGCGGATCGACCAGCGTGTCGATCTTTATCAAAAAACATATGATCTATGCCGACACGGTACGCATGGGCGGCGATCATGTTACCTCGGATATTTCGATGGGTCTGCAAGTGCCAACGGCGAATGCCGAACGGATCAAGACCTTTTATGGCGGGGTGCATGCCACAGGTATGGACGACCGCGAGATGATCGAGATTGGTGGTGATACCGGGGATTACGAACATGACCGCCGCACCGCAAGCCGCGCCGAATTGATCGGCATCATGCGGCCACGCGTCGAAGAGATTTTGGAAGAAGTCCGCGTGCGTCTGGACGCCGCTGGCTTTGATCATCTGCCAAGCCAGCAAATCGTGCTGACGGGTGGTGGCAGCCAGATACCCGGGCTAGATGGATTGGCGAGCAAGATCTTGGGACAGCAAGTTCGGTTAGGCCGCCCGCTGCGCGTACACGGGTTGCCACAGGCCGCAACAGGCCCCGGATTCGCGTCTTCGGTGGGGCTCGCGCTTTTTGCGGCACATCCGCAAGATGAGTGGTGGGACTTTGACATACCCGCAGATCGGTACCCGTCGCGGTCCCTCAAGCGCGCGGTTAAATGGTTCCGAGATAACTGGTGACCGCAAAATGCGGTGTCCTGACCAAGATAAGGTCGAAACTGGCAAGAAATTGCCCATATTTAGCGTCAAAATGGCGTTTTATAGGTGACGTTACGGTCCCATACGTTTAGGATTATGGGAATTTAGACGGAAAAACCCCGCGGGACGTGGGCAAACATAACAGGCGGACAATTTATGACACTCAACCTTTCGATGCCCGGACAGGAAGATCTGAAACCCCGTATCACCGTGTTCGGTGTTGGTGGTGCTGGCGGTAACGCGGTCAATAATATGATCGAAAAACAATTGGATGGCGTTGATTTCGTTATCGCGAACACCGATGCACAAGCGCTGCAGACGGGGCGTGCGGATAGCAAAGTTCAGCTTGGCATCAAGGTAACTGAGGGTCTGGGCGCAGGCGCGCGGGCCTCTGTCGGGGCCGCGGCCGCAGAAGAATCAATCGAACAGATCGTCGACCATCTGGCGGGTGCGCATATGTGCTTTATCACCGCTGGTATGGGTGGCGGCACCGGAACCGGGGCCGCGCCGATCATCGCACAAGCCGCCCGTGAATTGGGTGTGCTGACCGTTGGTGTCGTAACCAAGCCGTTCCAGTTTGAAGGTGCCAAGCGCATGCGTCAGGCCGAGGACGGTGTTGAGGCGCTGCAAAAAGTTGTTGATACGCTGATCATCATTCCAAACCAGAACCTGTTCCGTCTGGCCAATGAAAAAACGACATTCACCGAAGCCTTCTCGATGGCGGATGATGTTTTGTATCAAGGTGTTAAAGGTGTGACAGACTTGATGGTCCGTCCCGGCCTGATCAACCTCGACTTTGCCGATGTCCGCGCCGTGATGGACGAAATGGGCAAAGCGATGATGGGCACAGGCGAGGCCGAGGGCGAAGATCGCGCCATCCAAGCCGCCGAGAAAGCCATTGCCAACCCGCTGCTGGACGAAATCAGCCTGCGCGGTGCCAAGGGCGTGTTGATCAACATCACTGGTGGCGAAGACCTTACATTGTTCGAACTGGACGAAGCGGCGAACCGCATTCGCGAAGAAGTCGATCCAGAGGCAAACATCATTGTGGGGTCCACACTGGACGAAAACCTTGGTGGCATGATGCGCGTCAGCGTAGTTGCAACCGGCATCGACGCCACAGATGTGAACACAGAAATGCCTGTGCCACGTCGCCCGTTGAGCCAGCCGCTGAAACAGCAAGTGGATGCTGAAGAAGCGCCTGTTGCGGCTGCTGTCGCGACGCCTGTTACCGCTGAAGCGGACCAGCAGCAGATGTTTGACGACATTGATGTGCAACGTGCCGCCGCAGAGGATCAGGCCGAAGACATCTTTGCCGAAGAAACAGCTGAAGAAGATGATGGTTTGCCCGCACCTGCCTATCAGCCACAGGTTGCCGCGTTTGAGCCACGCTCCGAAGAAACTTTGGAAGCAGAGCCAGAGGCATTTGTTGCGCCACGCGCACCGACGCCCGGCACACCATCTCCAGAAGCGATGGCACGTTTGCGTGCCGCCGCACAGCGTTCCGGCACGGACCAGCAGCGCCCAGTTGCAGCACAACCACAGCAACAGCAACCCGCTGGGGCAACTCAGGCACCGGCAGGGGACAAACCACGCTTTGGTATCAACTCTCTGATCAACCGGATGACCGGGCACGCAGAGGGCGAAACCCAACAAGCACAGCGGCCCACACGTCAGCAGCCGCCGGTGCAAACCCGTGCCTCTGCCGCAGCGCCACAGCCACAAGATGCCCCTGATGCAGATCAGGAACGCATCGAAATCCCTGCGTTTTTGCGCCGTCAGGCGAATTAATTTGGTCACATATTGAGGTTAAGGGCCGCCTTTGGGTGGCCCTTTTTCTATTGAATACAAGGCTTTAAAATATCGCCAGCGTGTTTGCGCCCAATTGCTACAGACATGTTTCAGTCGGTTACAAAGGTTGAATTGTGTATTTGGTGCGCCCCGCCTAGATCAATGTCCAAGCCCAGACATGGTTCTGGGAGAAGTAAGGACGATACTGGTGCAGAACACGATCAAATCAGCGATCAGCTTTAGCGGCAAGGGTTTACACTCTGGCCTGCCGGCGACCGTGACCGTGCGCCCAGCAGGCGCGCACCATGGTATTTGGTTTTCACGCACAGACGTGGCCGTTGGCGACCGGATGATTCCGGCGCGCTGGGATGCCGTGAACCGTTCGCCACTTTGCACAAAACTTGAAAATGCGACGGGCCTGTCGGTCTCAACGGTTGAGCATCTGATGGCGGCCATCGCGGGTTGTGGCATTCACAACGCGTTGATTGAAATTGATGGTCCCGAAGTGCCAATTCTTGATGGATCTGCGATCCCGTTTGTGCGCGGCTTTATGCAGCGTGGCATGCGCCGCTTGTCAGCGCCAGTGATGGCGTTTGAAGTGCTGAAATCTGTGACGGTTACAGACGGCGAGGCATCCGCGACACTGGCCCCCTCAGATACTTTGCGCATTGATTTTGAGATTGACTTTGTTGACGCCGCGATAGGCCATCAGAAAAAGTCATTGGTGATGAACAACGGTTCATTTGCCCGCGAATTATGTGACAGCCGCACATTCTGCCGCAAGGCGGACGTGGATGCGATGCAGGCCAATGGCCTTGCTTTGGGCGGCAGCGCTGGCGAAAATGCGGTTGTCTTTGAAGGCGATCACGTGGTCAGCCCCGGTGGCTTGCGTCACGCGGATGAACCTGTGCGTCACAAGATGCTTGATGCGCTGGGTGATCTGGCGTTGGCCGGTGCGCCGCTGTTGGGCCATTACAAAGGTCACCGCGCGGGTCATTCACTAACAAACACGTTGTTGCGTAAACTTTTTGCGACACCCGGTGCGGTGCGTATGGTCGAATGTGATGCAACAATGGCATCACGGTTGCCGGGTCATGGTCTGGTCTGGGATGAAATCCCACAGGTGGCCTAAAACCTTTTGTTTTCGCCTCTAAATTCCCAATATGACAGTTGAACTAACCGACCCCATTGATCGGACCCGTTTGGGCATGTATTCACTGCCCAAGGTGATTTTGGGCGGCATCGGTTGCTTTTCATGTGACGGGGCGCAGCAAAGTGTGGAATGGGCGTTTTGCAACGCAAATTATTGTGCTAGCAAAGGCACAAGAGGGGTCAAAAATGGCCAAAGGTGAGACGATGCAAAGGATGCAGGCATGACAATTGCAGGATCGCGTATGCGGGTGATCGGTGCAGTGTGCGTTGTAGCAGCGCTTGCTGCATGCGGCGGCAACCGCGATGCCGGACGTTTCACATCGAATTTTTTCAACCCAACAGCGATCCCACTTGAAACCTATACCGCAGAACAGATTTTTGAGCGCGGCGAGTTTGAACTGAACCGCAACAAGCCTGAGGATGCGGCGTTTTATTTTGCTGAGATTGAGCGGCTTTATCCCTATTCCGAATGGGCCAAACGTGCGCTGATCATGCAGGCATTTTCGTATCACAAGGATCAGGATTACCCCAACAGCCGATCCTCGGCGCAGCGCTTCATCGACTTTTATCCCGACGATGATGATGCCGCCTATGCGCAATATCTGTTGGCGCTAAGCTATTATGATCAGATCGACGAAGTTGGCCGCGATCAGGGGCTGACGTTCCAAGCGCTGCAATCGCTGCGCAAGGTGATCGAAAACTATCCAGATAGCGAATACGCCAAGTCGGCGATCCTGAAATTCGATCTGGCTTTTGACCATCTTGCCGGCAAAGAGATGGAGATCGGGCGCTATTACCTGCGCCGTGATCACTATACCTCAGCGATCAACCGCTTCCGCGTTGTGGTCGAAGAATTCCAGACCACCACGCACACGCCAGAAGCACTGCACCGTTTGGTCGAAGGCTATTTGGCGCTGGGTCTGACCCAAGAGGCGCAAACGGCTGGGGCCATTCTGGGTCACAATTACCAATCTACAGAGTGGTATGAAGACAGCTACAAATTGCTGACAGGTCAGGGGCTTGAACCAAAGTTCTACAAGAATAACTGGTTGGGTGCTGTGTATCGTCAGACGATCAAAGGCGAGTGGTTGTAGGGACGGTGTCCCGGTCCAACCCTTTGGGGCAACACCATGCTGCGCGGACTTGATATTTCGGACATGCTGATCATTGATCGGTTGGAACTTGCGTTTCAACCGGGGCTCAATGTGCTGACCGGGGAAACCGGAGCGGGTAAATCTATCTTGTTGGATTCGCTTGGCTTTGTGCTGGGCTGGCGCGGGCGTGCTGATCTGGTACGGCAAGGCGCCGATCAGGGCGAAGTGACGGCGTGGTTCGACTTACCTGCGGATCATCCGGCCCATGCGGTGCTGACCGAGGCCGGGTTGCCCGATGGTGATGAGCTGATTTTGCGGCGTATCAACACTGCAGACGGGCGCAAAACGGCGTGGGTCAATGACCGGCGTTGTTCTGGTGAAGTGTTGCGCGACTTGTCGGAAACTTTGGTGGAGCTACACGGCCAGCATGACGACCGTGGATTGTTGAACCCGCGCGGGCATCGGGCAATCTTGGATGACTTTGCAGGCAACGACGCGGCAAAGGCTAAGGTGCGCGCCGCGTGGTCGGCGCTGGCCGCGGCGCGTAAGGCGGCCAAGCTTGCGGCGGAAGAACGCGAGGCGATCAAGGCGGAGGAGGAATTCCTGCGCCATGCGGTTGCTGAATTGGACAAACTTGATCCGCAGACGGGCGAGGAGGCAACGCTCGATACCAAACGGCGGCTGATGCAGGGGGCAGAGAAAATCCGTGCGGATGTGGTCAATGCCTATGAAATTATGGGGCAGGGTGGTGCGGAAACCTCGCTTGGTGATGCGCTGCGTTGGCTGGACGGTGTGGCGCATAAGGCCGAAGGCGCGTTGGAAGCACCGATGGCGGCGCTGAACCGGGCCTTGGAAGAACTGGATGAGGCGATGTCGGGGGTGGCCAACGCCATCGACACGATGTCGTTTAACCCGATCGAATTGGAAGAGGCCGAGGAGCGGTTGTTCGCGATCCGTGCCTTGGCGCGCAAACATGATGTGGCCCCCGATGATTTGGCCGGGTTTGCGGATACATTGCGCGGTAAATTGCAGGCTCTGGACGCTGGTGAAGCACAGCAGTTCGCACTGGAACAGGCCGTGCGCGATGCAAGTGACACCTATGACAGCGCGGCAGATGCGCTTAGTCAAGCCCGCAACAAAGCCGCGGCGAAACTTGACAAGGCAGTATCGTCCGAATTGGCCCCGCTGAAAATGGAACGTGCCGTGTTCGCAACGCAGATCACCGCCGAAGACGCGGGACCAGAGGGCCGTGACGCGGTGTCCTTTACTGTGGCCACCAACCCCGGTGCGCCTGCTGGTCCTTTGGGCAAAATCGCATCGGGCGGCGAACTGAGTCGGTTTTTGCTGGCCCTCAAAGTTTGTCTGACCCAAGGCCAATCTGGCCTGACGTTGATATTTGATGAAATTGACCGGGGTGTGGGAGGGGCGACCGCCGATGCCGTGGGGAGGCGACTGGCAGCGCTTGCAAGTGATGGCCAAGTCTTGGTCGTGACCCATTCGCCGCAAGTCGCAGCGCTTGGAGCGCACCATTGGCGGGTCGAAAAGGCTGTGAGCAAGGGTATGACCACATCAACTGTGACGCCGCTGTCCCCCAATGAACGGATTGATGAAGTGGCTCGCATGTTGGCCGGTGACGTGATCACCGATGCCGCGCGGGGGGCCGCAGAGGTTCTGTTGGCCGGGTAATGTCAGAAGATCGCGCCAAAACCCAACATTTGGCGGCACGGGGCCAGATCATAACCTTGACCTTTCAGGTCACACTCCCTGATCATGGGGTGATATGAGCGATCCCAGCCCTTCCTTTTTGTCCCAGCAAATGCATCTGGCCAAAATCTCGCTCAAGCGCGGGTTTGAGGTCATGCGGGAGCGTGGTCCCGGCAAAGTGACATTCTGGTTTATTGCCCTATTGATCGGGATCGCGGCAGGTTTTGCGGCGCTGTTTTTCCGCAAAGGCATCAATTGGTTGCAGGCAACTCTCTATGGAACGGATGATGTGCAGCAACTGCATACGTTCATCACTGGGCTTGCGTGGTATTGGGTGGTGCTGATCCCAACATTTGGCGGATTGACCGTGGGGTTTATCCTACATCATTTCACCCGTGACGCGCGGGCGCGGTCGGTGGGCGACGTGATATTGGGGGCGGCCCTACACGATGGCCGGGTTGAGACCCGCGCCGGGATTGCGTCAGCGATTGCGTCATGGATAACCCTGTCCACGGGCGGATCATCGGGGCGTGAAGGTCCGGTGGTGCATATGGCAGGGGTCATCTCCACATGGGTTTCGCGCCGTATCAACGCCGACGGCATCACAGGGCGAGATTTGTTAGGCTGCGCGGTGGCGGCCGGTGTCTCAGCCAGCTTTAACGCACCTATCGCGGGCGCTCTTTTCGCCTTGGAAGTCGTACTGCGCCATTTCGCGGTACACGCATTTGCACCAATCGTCATCGCGTCAGTGGCAGGCACCGTGATCAACCGGCTTGAATTCGGTGGGGTGACAGAATTTGTGCTGCCTACCTATGGCGATTTGCAGTTCTACGTCGAATTACCCGCATTTCTCTTATTGGGCTTGACCTGCGGATTGATTGCAGTGGCTCTGATGCGCAGCATTTTTTGGGCTGAGGATTTTGGTAACTACGTGCAAGACCGCACCGGATTGCCCCGCTGGCTGCGCCCGGCGGTGGCTGGGATGCTGTTGGGTGTCATCGCATTGTGGTTTCCTCATATCATCGGCGTTGGTTATGAAACGATGTCGATGGCTCTGACCGGGCAACTTGGTCTCTATGAGGTGATCATCTTTGCGATGCTCAAAGTTGCTGCCGTGGCAATCACACTGGGTGGGCGTATGGGCGGCGGTGTCTTTTCCCCCTCCTTGATGATTGGAGCGCTGGCGGGCTTAGCTTTTGGCCTGATTGCCACAGGGATTTTCCCGGACGTTTCGGGGTCTTCATCGCTTTATGCGCTGGCCGGCATGGGCGCGGTCGCGGCGGCGGTTTTGGGTGCGCCGATTTCCACAACGCTTATCGTTTTTGAACTCACAGGCGATTGGCAAACCGGCCTTGCCGTCATGGTCGCGGTCAGCATGTCGACGGCACTTGCCTCGCGCATTGTCGACCGCAGTTTTTTCCTGACCCAGATGGAGCGGCGCGGTATTCACCTTGCCGCGGGGCCGCAGGCCTATTTGCTGGCGATGTTCACAGTGGCTCGGATCATGCGCCGCCCCGATGATGAACGCGCCGCGGATGAAGACCGCTGTTGGGAGCTGATCAACGCCGGCACCTATATTGACAGCGCCGCAACACTTGAAGCGGCGATGCCAATCTTCGAACAATCCTCAACACGGTTTATCCCGGTGGTCACGCTTGTTGCTGATGCGCCGCCTCAATTACTTGGTGCGCTTTTCCATGTCGATGCGCTGAAGGCCTATAGCCGCGCCCTGGCCGCCACGGCGGCCGAGGAACATTCATAAGTTCAGGGCTCAGATCTGCTCAACCGTGATCTCGTCAATGGGATAAAACGCGAGGTGGTCTTTGATCGCCGCCACGTCTGAATTTGGGTTTTCATAGGACCACACGGAATCGGCCAATGTCCGGCTTTTCGTGACCACTGAGAAATAGCTGGCATCGCCTTTGTGCGGGCAATGCGTGGTTTTTTCTGAGGCATCGAGAAACGCCATGGCAATATCATCGCGTGGGAAATAGATGACGGGTGGATAATCCCCTTCGGTCAACTCAAGCGCTTGTGTGCTTTCGCCCAAAACGGCACCGCCAGCGCGCACCGTCCATATGCCTTCGGCTGGGGTGATCTTGATATGATCTGCCATGAATTTACCCTTTTAAATCTGCGATATCTGACACCTAAAGCGGTGCCGTTGCGGTATCCAACCACAGTTTTGCCTCTGGCGATAGCCGGGGTCCGATCTTTTGCGCCACGTCAGCGTGATAGTCGTTCAGCCAATCACGCGCCACAGGGTCTAACATGTCAGAAACGACCAACCGGCGGTCGATGGGCGCAAAGCTCAGCGTTTGCCATTCCAGCATTTTGCGGTGCGCATCGCCGCCGGGCAAGTCGGGCGCATCGCGCACCACCAGCAGGTTTTCGATGCGGATGCCAAAGGCCCCTTCGCGGTAATAGCCCGGTTCATTGGACAGGATCATGCCCGCCATTAGTGGCACATGACTGATCTTGCTCAGGCGTTGCGGCCCTTCATGAACGCTCAGGTATGCGCCGACCCCGTGGCCAAGCCCATGATCGAAATCCTGCCCCGCCATCCACAGAGGCATTCGGCCAATCATCTCAATATCGCGCCCGGCAAGTCCCTGCGGCCAGCGTAGGCGGCTCATCGCGATCATGCCCGCCAACACGCGGGTGAAGGCCGCGCGCGCCTCATCGTTGGGCGCACCTATTGCAATCGTTCGGGTGATGTCGGTGGTTCCATCAAGGTATTGCCCGCCCGAATCCAGCACCAGCAGATGGCCATCCTCTAACGTGCTGTCAGTGTCCTCGGTGACGCGGTAGTGCATGATCGCACCGTTCGGCCCGGTGCCTGCAATGGTCTCAAAACTGATGTCTTGCAGCGCATTGTCCCGACGGCGGCTGTTTTCGAGCTGTGTCACCACTTGGGTCTCGGTCACGCTGCCGGGGGACTGGGCGTCAAGCCACGCCAGCACCTCACACAGCGCGGCCCCATCGCGCAAATGTGCTTCGGCAGATCCGGCAATCTCAGCGGCGTTTTTGCAGGCTTTGGGCAATGCACAGGGATCATCATCCCAGACGGCGCGGTCGCCCAATGTATCGGCAATGATTATCGGGACCGATTGTTTGTCCAACCGCACCGGTCCGGGCAGGGTGTCCAGATGCTGCAATAGCTGTCCGGGGGCATGGACAGTTACCTGATCGCCCAAATGTTGCCCAAGTGCCGCGACCTTTTGCGGTTCCATGAACAGATCAACCGCACCATCGGCATGCAATATCCCAAAGCCATGCGCCACCGGGTTGCGCGGGATGTCGGCACCGCGGATGTTCAACAACCAATTCAGGCTATCGGGCAAGGTGATCATTGCCGCTGTATGCCCGGCGTCGCGCAGTGCCTTGCCCAACCGCGCGCGTTTGTCGTCATGGCTTTCGCCCGCAAACTCAAGTGGGTGGGCCTTGGCGTCCTGCATCGGCGGGGCGGGTTGATCCGCCCAAATTCGGTCCACCAGATTGGCACAGCGCCGCATTTCTATGCGGCTCCCCGCGAGCCCTTCGTCCAATTGCGCCAATTGTCCAGCCGTGTGCAGCCATGGGTCAAAGCCGACTACACCGCCGTTCGGCAATTGCGCAATCAACCATTCTGCAAGGCTGACTTCTGGCCATGGCACGGGAGTAAAGTCAGCCGCGACCTGTGCCTTGACCTGTGTGCGGTAGCGCCCGTCGATGAAAACGCCTGCGATATCCTGTAATGCCGCACAAAACCCTGCCGACCCCGTAAAGCCGGTCAACCAAGCCAAGCGATCATCATGCGCCGCGACATATTCCCCCTGATGCGCATCGGCACGCGGGATAAGGAACCCATCCAACCCTTCAGCCACTAGTTCAGCACGCATGGCTTTCAGGCGGGGTGGCCCCTGTTCCGGTCGTGCAGTGACCTCGAAACTCTGGAACATGTCACCCTCTTTCATTGTTCTTCAAATATGCAACAGCGACATCTCACCCCGCGCGGCGCATGCCCATGACACGTGCCCGTGCGCGCGGATCGCTGTCAAACAACGCGGCGAGTTGTTCGGTCATTGCACCCGCCAATTGATCGACATCCGTGATTGTCACGGCGCGGTCATAGTACCGGGTCACGTCATGCCCGATGCCAATCGCCAACAGTTCCACAGCTTTGCGTCTTTCGACCATTTCAATGACATCGCGCAGGTGCTTTTCGAGGTAATTCGCCGGGTTCACCGACAAGGTACTATCATCGACGGGCGCACCGTCTGAAATCACCATTAGGATCTTGCGCGACTCAACGCGTGCCATCATCCGGCGGTGCGCCCATTCCAGCGCCTCACCGTCGATATTTTCCTTAAGCAAGCCCTCTTTCATCATCAGACCCAAATTGTCCCGCGTCCGGCGCCACGGCGCATCCGCGGATTTATAGATGATGTGGCGCAGGTCGTTCAAACGGCCGGGTTGAACCGGGCGGCCATCGTTCAACCATGCCTCACGGGCTTGACCGCCTTTCCACGCGCGGGTGGTAAAGCCGAGGATCTCGACCTTAACGTTGCAGCGCTCCAGCGTACGGGCCAGAACATCGGCACAGATCGCCGCGATTGAGATGGGACGCCCGCGCATGGAGCCGGAGTTATCGAGCAACAGCGTCACGCAGGTGTCGCGGAATTCAGTGTCTTTTTCGACCTTGAACGACAGCGGGGTCGTCGGGTTCGCCACGATCCGCGCCAGACGCCCTGCGTCGAGCGTGCCTTCTTCCAGATCAAACTCCCATGACCGATTTTGCTGCGCCTGCAGGCGACGCTGCAATTTATTTGCCAAGCGGCTGACCGCACCCTTCAAAGGCTCCAACTGTTGATCCAGATAGGCGCGCAGGCGTTCCAGCTCAATCGGGTCGGCCAAATCTTCGGCGCCGATGATCTCGTCTTCGCTGCTCATATAGACCAGATAATTGGGGTCCGCATCTGATACAGGCTGCGGGGCAGGTGGCTCCATCGGGGCGTCGCCATCGGGCATTTCGGCCTCATCGCCCAACTCCTGGTCGGCCATGTCGTCCATGCTGACCTGAGCTTGTGACGCATCTTGGCTGTCTTCTTGAGATTGCTCTGGGCTACCTTCGGCCTCTTCATCGTCCTGATCATCCTGACCCGTGCTGTCGGGGTCTTGTTCTTCTTCGCTGCCTTCTTCGGCGTCGTCTTCCTGATCTTCGTCCATCTGATCAGGATCATCGCCAAGCTGATCACCATAGCCCAGATCACTGATCATCTGGCGGGCAAATTTGGCGAATGCCGATTGGTCGTCGAGGATGTTGTCCAATTTCTCTAGCGTGCCGCCCGCGCTGTCCTCAATGAACCCGCGCCATAATTCCATCGCGTTTTCAGCACCTGCAGGCAGGGGGCGACCTGTGGCCAGATGGCGCACCAGATATCCGGCGGCAGTGGCCAGCGGAATGTCACTGGCCTGTTTGGCCTGATCATAGCCCTTGCGCAGCGCCTCGTGTTTGATTTTGACGTCGATATTGCCAGCGGTCCCCGGCATGTCCCGCGCGCCCACGGCCTCGCAACGCGCGGTTTCCATCGCCTCATAGAGATCCCTTGCCATGTCACCTTGCGGTGCATACCGCGCATGGGTCTGGCCGTTGTGATAGCGACGGTTCAGCGCGAGCGCATCCGCGGTGCCGCGCGCCAGCAGAACTTCCTCGCGGGTCATGCGGCGGCTGACTTGCGGCAAACGCATCGC
>JBPOFE010000040.1:0-21673 GCA_051252035.1 Sulfitobacter sp. | reverse complement strand
CCCCCGACCATGCCAAGACGGATGCGGGCGGGGCGGCTGTCTGATTTCCCTTCAATCGCCATCAGTCCAACCCCAGCATCTTACGGTTCGCTCCGGCGTCCGCGCCGTCTTGCGTGAAATCGTCAAAGGCGTGTTCAGTAACCCGGATCATGTGATCCTTGACGAATTGTGCGCCCTCAATGGCCCCGTCTTCGGGATGCTTAATCGCACATTCCCATTCCACCACGGCCCACCCATCAAAGTTATTGGTCGCCATTTTGGAAAAGATAGATTGAAAATCAACCTGACCGTCGCCCAGCGACCGGAACCGCCCGGCGCGGTTCTCCCAAGATTGGAATCCACCATAGACACCCTTGCGCCCCGTTGGGTTGAACTCCGCATCCTTGACGTGGAACATGCGAATGCGGTCTTTGTAAATGTCGATGTGGTCCAGATAATCCAGACATTGCAGCACGAAATGCGACGGATCATAAAGCATATTACAGCGCGCGTGATTGTCGACACGTTCTAGAAACATCTCAAACGTGTCACCATCATGCAGGTCTTCGCCGGGATGAATTTCGAAACAGACGTCGACGCCGTGTTCCTCAGCATGATCAAAAATCGGACGCCAGCGGCGCGCCAATTCGTCAAACGCCTCTTCGACCAACCCCGCGGGGCGCTGTGGCCACGGGTACATATAGGGCCACGCCAGCGCACCTGAGAACGACACCGTGCGGTCAATGCCAAGGTTGCGCGATGCGGTGATGGATTTTTTGACTTGATCCACGGCCCATTCCTGCCGTGCCTTGGGATTGCCGCGCACCTCGGGCGCCGCAAAATTGTCGAATGCAGCGTCATAGGCGGGGTGCACCGCAACCAATTGCCCTTGCAGATGCGTGGACAGATCGGTGATCTCAACGCCGTTTTCACGCGCTTTCCCCGCGAGATCATCGCAGTAATCCTTGCTGCTGGCGGCCTTGGCGATATCGAATAGGCGTCCATCCCAAGACGGGATTTCAACACCCTTATACCCCCAATCCGCTGCTTGTTTGGTGATGCTGTCCCACGAATTAAACGGTGCCTCGTCGCCTGCAAATTGCGCCAGAAATAGGCCCGGTCCTTTGATCGTCTGCATGGTGATCCTCCCTTTTGATATGTCGGTTTACAGGCCCGCAGCCTGCATGGATGTGCGAATATGGGCATAGCCGTCGCGGTAAACCGCTTCGGGCGTTTCAGCAAAATCGCGCCAGACTTTGGTTGCCGCCGCCAGATCAGGCAGGCCACGACCAAAGGCTTCGATTGTCAGCCAATCATCATACCCGATCTCTTTGATCGCCGCATAAGTTTCCGCCCATGGAATATTTCCCCGCCCCGGCACGCCACGGTCATTTTCAGAGATATGAATGTGATGCACCACGTCCTTGCTGCGGGTCAGCGCGCCAATTGGGTCAGCCTCTTCGATATTGGCATGAAAGGTATCGTACATGGCACGGATATTAGGGTGGCCAATTGCGTGAATATGCTCGGCCAGCGCGTCCATTGTGTTGAGCAGGTAGCATTCGAACCGATTGAGCGCTTCCAGGCAAACGGTCACACCGTGCTGCGCTGCGTGGTCGCCAATCTGCCGTTGGCAATCAATGGATCGCGCCAATTCATCCTGCGTCGGCCCCTGTCCCGAAAAATGTCCCAGCGTAGAATGCAATGGCCCGCTGATCCGGTCTGCCCCCAGTGCGGCGCAACATTCGATTGCCCATTTCATATGTGCAATTCCCGCCGCGCGCTGATCGGCATCTTCAGATATCAGGCTTTGAGCCCGATCGCCGTTCGCCGCGACCGCTGTGCATTCAAGACCCAAATCATCCAGCATCCGGCCCGTTTTGACGTAATCAGAGATAGCGCCTTCAAATACGGGGATTTCGACCCCGTCAAATCCGGTTTTTCGAATGTCCGCCAAAAGGGATTTATGTTCCGAGCCAATCTTGGTGGTCCATAAAAACATGCACATCCCGATTTTCATCGCAACTCCCCATCCAGCAATTTCACACAACTGGTCATACCAAAAAGACAGCATTGGTCAATCTTGAACTGCCAGACGACTTGGTAGTGTTTAATCTAAATCAATCCATTTATCCACAATTTATGGCGATGTGCAGTATTTTGGAAGCATTTTATTAGCACGCACCACTTGACCGACTTTTATTTCGAGTGCTAACTGGTCCAACCAATTTTAGAGTGCAGCACAGCAATGCGATCTCGGATTTCATAAAGCTGTGAGGGACATTTCGATAGGGAAGAGGAAACACAATGCATCTTTCAACGCATAACTGGATGCGGGCGGAACCGTTGGAAACGACGGTGCGCCGGATCAAAAGCATGGGCTATGAAAGCATCGAGATTTCGGGCGAGCCGGATCAGTATAACACCAAGGACACGCTGAAACTGTTGAAAGAACACGACATGCGCTGCTGGGGTGCGGTGACGCTGACACTGGGCGAACGCAATTTGGCAGCCAAGGATCAGGGACAGCGTGAACGCTCGGTCGATTATGTCAAAAACGTCCTCACCATGGTGAGCGAGCTTGAAGGCGAGATCATCACATTGGTCCCCGCCACCGTGGGCAAGGTGGTGCCTGATGGCACTCCTGAGGAAGAATGGGGCTGGGTCGTTGATGCGACCAAGGAATGTTTCCACCATGCAAAAAAGGTTGGTGTGCGAATTGCCGTTGAACCGCTGAACCGATTTGAAACCTACCTGTTCAATCGCGGTGCGCAGGCTTTGGCGCTGGCCGATGCGGTCAGCCCTGAAGTTGGCGTGTGTCTGGATGCTTTCCACCTGAATATCGAAGAAGAGGATATGTTCCAAACCATCCGCGATATCGGGGATCGGTTGTTTGATTTCCACATTGCCGATAACAACCGTTTTGCTGCGGGCCTTGGTCATATCGATTGGCCCAAGGTCATTCAGACGCTCAAGGACATCGGCTATGATGGCGCGGTCACTAACGAATTTGTGGCCCCCGTTGACCGGACACCGGCGGCACCCTACCCCGATATGGTCGATACCAACCCGACCGATATCTCGCCAGAGCAGCTGAAATTCATTCAGGATCACGGGTCTAGCGTGCTGACTGAAGAATTTTATGCCGAGCAGATGCAAATCACTGCGAACACCATCCTGCCGCTAATCAAGTAGTGGCGGGTCTCTTTGGGCGCGGCCACTCCCGTCGCGCCCAAAGACTAAAGGAGTTGCAATGCGAATAACCTCTGCCAAGGCGTGGTGGGTTCAGATACCCATAGAGACCGACAAACAGCATGTCAGCGATTTTGGCAGGCTGCGCACCTTTGATGCTGCGATTTTGCGGTTGGAGACCGACGATGGCTTGGTTGGCTGGGGCGAGGCTAAAAATGCCGCGGGAAGTGCCGGGCAATACGGCACCTTAGTACATTTGTTAAACCACGAATTTGGGCCAAAGGTCATTGGCCGTGATCCCGCCGACATCACGTGGATATGGGAAGATCTCTATAACGGCGTGCGGGCCGAAAAAGCGCGTACAGCGGGCCATGTGATGCCTGAACTAGCGCGGCGCGGCATGACCATCGCCGCGATCAGCGCCATCGACATCGCGCTTTGGGACATTCTGGGCAAGGCTGATGGCAAACCGGTCTGGCAACTTTTGGGTGGACGCAAAGCCGAGCGGATGCGGGCCTATGCCTCAGGTGGATGGGCGGACAAAGACAACATCGGCGATCAACTGCAAAGCTACATCGACATTGGCGGCTTTGATGGCGTCAAAATGCGTGTGGGCGCGATGGATGGCACGCCACAACGTTCTGCCGAACGTGTGATTGCCGCGCGTAATTCGCTCGGGCCGAATGTGGACCTGATGGTCGATGCCCACGGCACGTTCAATGTGGCCGATGCAAAACGCTTTGCCTATCTGGTACGTGATTGCGATCTGGCGTGGTTCGAGGAACCTGTGACAGGGGATGACAAGGTCGGCATGGCCGAGGTGCGCGCCGCGACCCATGTGCCGATCTCCGCTGGTGAATCCGAAGCCACCCGTTTTGATTTTCGCGATCTGATCGTCGGGCGTTGCGTCGATATCTTGCAACCCGATCCAGCCTGTTGTGGCGGCATCACAGAAGCAATGCGCATTGGCACATTGGCATCTTCGTTCAACCTACGCCTCGCTCCCCACCTCTGGGCAGGCGCGCCGTGTTTCTTTGCCGGGCTACATGTCTGCGCCGCGGCGCCCGCCAGTTTCACCGTAGAATTCTCACTCGGTGCCAATCCTATGATCCACGATTTGTCCAAAAACCCGGTTGTGGCCCAAGACGGCATGATTGCAATTCCTGACACCCCCGGTATAGGGCTTGAGATGAATGAAGCAGTGATCAGCAAATTCGCCAAAAAAGGATGACATGCAGCAAAACGAATTCCTTCCCACATTGGCATCCTATTTGATTGCTGTGGCCGAGGCTAACGCTGGAAAAGCGCCGTCAGAACGCGAGTTGGCAGAGCATTTCACCGTCAGCCGTGGACAGGTTCGGGAATCGCTTGCCATTCTTGAGGCGATGCAAGTCATTGAACGGCGTGCAAAATCCGGCATCTACCTGCGCAAGGACCAACGCGGAATCGAACAGCTCGCATTTTTTGCCCGCGCCGGATTACCCGTGGACCCCCGCCAGATTTTCGAAGCGGTCGAGGTCCGTAAGATCCACGAGATCAAAGCCGCAGAGATGGCGGCAGAGCGCGCAACAGACGAAAATTTTGCCAAACTCGAGCATATTCTATCAGAGTCAGAAAAGCGGATCGCAGCGGGTGAGGGGCTAAGCAAGTTAGACCATGATTTCCACCTTGAGATCGTACGCGCCACTCAGAACGAAGTGTTCTACAACCTCTGCACCACGTTCTACGTGCTGAGTGAAAAGCGCCTGTCGATCTATTTCAAAGAAGGCGATCGTAACCTGCAATCACACCGCGAGCATATGCAGATTTACGATGCTCTACGCAGGCGCGATGGCGCTCTATCGATGGCATTGATGAATTCGCACCTGCGCGGCGCAATGAGTTACTGGTCCGAGTTGCTGGAAGATAAAGACGTAAAACCCTTGCAATAAGAGGCACGAATGTCCGGGTCCAAAGTTATCTTTTCAACCCACGTGCTACACCCTGACGTGACACGGGATCTGCAGACACTCGGTGACTACCGCGTTGCTTCCGCCCCCTCGCCCGATGCAATCGACAAAGAAAGCGCAGGCGCAGAAATCATCGTGGTCCGTGCCAAGATTGCACCCGAGATTGTGATGCGTGAACGCGGGCTCATGGCTTGCGTCCGCCACGGCGCTGGCCTTGATATGATCCCCGTTGATGCAGCGACACAGGCCGGTGTAGTGGTGGCAAACGTACCGGGTGCCAATGCGGTTACTGTGGCCGAACATGCCATATGGTCAGCGCTGGCGCTGCTGCGTAAATATCCGAGGGTGAACAGCGATCTGCGCGGGTCGGGATGGGAGGCCGGGCGGCGGCATTCCAACGACGGGCGCGAATTGTCGGGGCGCACGATTGGCATTTTGGGTGTTGGCAACATAGGGCGTCAGGTCGCCTCGATGGCCCAGCACGCGTTTAACTGCAACATCATTGCGCAGACACGGACGCCTGCAAATCTACCGGACGGGATTACGGCCGTATCAATGGACAATCTACTCGCCAATTCCGATGTGCTGGTCCTGTCCTGCCCGCTAACCAATCAAACCAAAGGCATTATCAGCCGCACAGCAATCGAAAAAATGAAACCCGGTGCAATCCTCATCAATGTCGCGCGTGGGCCTGTAGCGGATGAAGCTGCACTGGTGGATGCGCTAGCATCCGGCCATTTAGGTGGCGCCGCATTGGATGTTTTTAGCGAACAACCCCTGCCCTCCGATCATCCCTTCTTTAACCTGCCAAATGTGATCCTGACCCCGCATATGGCCGGGATCACCGAAGAAAGCATGTTGCGGATGGGTCAAGGCGTGGTGACTGAGGTTACGCGAATATTGTCAGGCAAAAGGCCCGAGAACTTCTGCAATCCCGATGTCTGGGACAGGTTCACTACCCGGTTTCCTTAACGTCTCAATCAAGGGCGAGGTTGCGCCCGGATTTCTGATCAAAATACAGCACTTTGTCTGGCCGCCATCCAAACCGGACGGCGTCATCAATATTAAACCGCATCTGCGCAGGTACCGTGGCGTGCACATGGGTGCCGTCTACATCAATTGTCAGAATCTTGATCACACCATGGTTTTCAAGATCGAAAACCCGCCCCGTCACAGGACCGTCATCCGCAATCACTACATTTTCAGGACGGATGCCAAAGCGCAGCTTCTGCCCCTCAGAACCGATTGGGTCCTTAAGAGGCAAAGTATGTCCACCTGCGTCAAGAACAGCCGCACCACCTTGAAGCACACCATCAAGCAAGTTCATCGGCGGTGTTCCGACCGACCGCGCGACAAAGGTGTTTATCGGTTTGGTATAGATCTCATCAGGCGTGCCGACCTGTACCAGCTTACCGTGGTTCAACACGCCGATCTTGTCGCCCATCGACATTGCCTCAACCTGGTCATGGGTCACAAAAACGAATGTCGCACCCAACTCATGATGCAGTTTCTTAAGTTCCACCCGCAATACGTCGCGCAGGTTGGCATCAAGCGCCGACAGCGGCTCATCCATCAGGAACACACGCGGCTGGCGCACAATGGCACGCCCAATCGACACGCGTTGCATTTCGCCGCCTGACAGTTTCTCCACCTTGCGATCAAGTAGTCGGGTGATTTGTAGCGTTTCAGCAGCGCGGTCAACGCGCTCTTTGATCTCAGCGGCCGTAAAGTTCTGTGTGCGCGACTTGAGCGGAAATTCCAAATTGCCACGTACCGTCAACCTTGGGTAAAGCGAATATTGTTGCAACACCAAGGCAACATCCCGCTCGGCGGCATTCCACCTTGTGGCGTCTTTCCCATCGATCATCACTTTGCCCGCGTCAGGTTTCTCAAGCCCTGCAATCACGCGTAATGTCGTGGTTTTTCCGGCTCCTGTTTGGCCCAACAAGACAAAAAACTCACCGTCCTTGATATCGATATCCACACCGCGCAACGCCGTGTTGGGGCCAAATTTCTTGCTGATTTCTTGCAGCGCAATATCTGCCATCAGGCGGTCCCCCGCAGGTTTAATTCTGTTTTTTTGTCAAAGAAATGCGCTTGCGCAGGATCAAGATTAACCCAGACTTTCACACCTTCCCCTTTGATAAATCCGCTTTCCGTCCGCGCCCGCAGGGTTGTGTCCCCCAAACGCACATCAACGATGTCATGACTGCCCAACGGCTCGATGTTAGTGGTCTCGGCGGGAGCATATCCAGCCGCTTTTTTATGCTTCAACAGGACCGCTTCTGGGCGAATGCCAAGTGTCACGCCACTGCCCGAGTTACGCAGGGTGGACAGCTTTTTTTCATTGAAAGCAAAGCCATCTCCCGCACCTTTCAGCACAACGGCTGAACCGTTGATCTGCACATCGCTGATATTCATCACCGGGGATCCGACAAACTTGGCGACAAAAAGATTGGTGGGGTTCAAGTAAACTTCATCAGGTGCTCCGACCTGTTGCAGCACGCCATCATGCAAAATCACGATACGGTCCGCCAGGCTCATCGCTTCGATCTGGTCGTGTGTCACATAGACGGAAGTGGAGCCGCGTGCGATGTGAAGGCGCTTGATCTCGGCCCGCATTTGTTCGCGCAGTTTTGCGTCCAGAACGCCCAGCGGCTCATCCATCAACAGCGCCTGTGGCCTGCGCACCAAAGCGCGGCCAATCGCCACGCGCTGCATATCACCGCCCGACAGGGCAGATGGCTTGCGATCCAGATGCTGCGCGATTTGCAATGTTTCCGCGACCTCTTTGATCGCGGCGTCACGTTCAGTGGCATCCATGCGCACGGCGCGCAGCGGAAAGGCGATGTTTTCGCGCACCGTCATATGCGGGTACAGCGAGAAAGACTGAAATACGAAGGCTATATCACGGTCCGCCGCTTTGCGGTCCTGCACCTCTTTGCCGTCGATCAGGATTTTCCCATCCGTGACGGTTTCAAGCCCCGCAATCGCCCGCAAGGCCGTCGTTTTACCGCCGCCAGACTGGCCCAGCATCACTACAAATTCACCGTCTTCAATCGTCAGATTTAGGTCTTTGAGCACCTGATTACTGCCAAAAAATTTCTGCACATTGCGCATCTCGATCTGTGCCATCAGACGATACCCCCGTCTTTATAAGTACCGTCTTCGCGCACATCCTCTGGCTTTTCACCGTGTAATTCCAATGTGTCGACCACATCATCGATGTATTCTTCTTCTGGTTCCGCGTCCGGCGCGATCTTGGATGTGATCATGAAAGTCACCAGCCCCACCAGCGTCAAGGTGACGCCATACTTGTGCAAAAACAGGCTCCAGGGTTGGCAGAGCGAAATGATACCAAAGATCATCAGGCTTTGCGCCGCAGGGGCAAGATAGCGTTGATTGATAGACCGGAAACTCATTTGCGGATCGCCCCAAAAGACATGCCACGCAGCAAGTGATTGCGCAGGAGGAAGGTAAAGATGGCAACCGGGATCAGGAACAGCAATGTACCTGCTGCAATCACGGTCCAGTCGGGCAGGCCGGAACCCACCTGTGACGGAATATAGGGTGGCGCGGTTTGCGCGTTGCGGTTGGTCATGATCAACGCAAAGGCGTATTCATTCCACGCGGTGATGAAACAGAACACCGCTGTTGCAGCCATCCCGGTCAACGCTTCGGGCAATACAACTTTGAAAAACGCCTGCATCCGGGTGTAGCCATCGACCAATGCAGCTTCTTCGTATTCCTTAGGTATTTCGTCGATGAACCCTTTCATGATCCACACAGCAAAACTGAGGTTAAAGGCAGTGTAAAGGATGATCAGGCCCATGTGCGTGTCGTTCAGACCAACGACCCGATACATCAAAAACATCGGGATCGCGACGACCACGGGGGGTAACATACGCGTGGATAAGATGAAGAATAGCCAATCATCCTCCCCCTTCACTTTAAACCGACTAAACCCATAGGCCGTCAGCGTACCCATTGAGACAGCCAGCACAGTTGAGATAATGGAAATGATCAGCGAGTTCTTGAAACGATCACCATAGCCCGATGACCGCACCTCGCCCGTCTTGCGGTTGCGCACCACTTTTTCACCGCCATCAAACACCATTTGTTCCCACCACGGGGCAGCGTCATATTCTTCTTGGCTGGGCTGATCGCGCAGTTGCGAACGTTTGGTGAAGAGTTTGACGAAAGGCGAAACTTCGGGCTTGAAGACCACTGTCGGCGGGATCGTAGTGGCAAGATTACGTGGCTTAAACGATGTTGCCGCGATCCAGTAGATTGGCATCAACATGATGATCAGGGCGATAAACACGGCAAAAATCGCGGTGCGGTTCGTCCATTTTTCGCGGGGGGTACGGACACCAGCCATCTTAGCGCGCCTTCACTTTATTGAGGTATTTCACATAGATATTGGTAATCGCCACCACCATGATCAGCACGATATAGGCAAACGCAGACGACATCCCGGTCTGCCATTCTTGGAAGGCCATTTTGTAAAGCCGAATGGCAATCAGTTCAGTTGTGGGTTGTGATGACAGCACATAGGCCAGATCGAATGTTTTGAACGCTTCCATGGTGCGAAAGATGATCGCAATCATCAGGATCGGAGCAACCAGCGGCAATGTGATCCGAAAGAAGGTGTAGAATGACCCCGCGCGGTCAATTTCGGCAGCTTCATACAGATGCTTTGGCACCGCAGACAAGCCCGCAAGGGACAACAGCATTACGAACGGCGACCACATCCAGATATCAACGATCGCAATCGCCCAAAGCGCCATATCCGGATCAGCCAGCCATTCAAATTTGCCGAGCCCAAGGAAGTAATTGATGATACCGAAGTTGGGGTCATAGAGCAATTTCCAGAATAACCCCACAACCGCCATCGACAGCATCATCGGCAACAACAACAACGTGGTGATCAATCCTTTGGCGGGGATTGAACGGTTGAGAAGCATGGCAAGGCTAAAGCCCACGATCACTTGACCTGTGACCGAGATCAGCACGTATTTTGCGGTGATGGAAAAGTTCTTCCAGATGAACGGATCACTCAACAGATCGCGGTAATTTTGAAGGCCAACAAAATTGGCGGGCGCGCGGGTTGAGGCACGAAAA
This sequence comes from Sulfitobacter sp., assembly GCA_051252035.1. GTDB lineage: Bacteria > Pseudomonadota > Alphaproteobacteria > Rhodobacterales > Rhodobacteraceae > Sulfitobacter. The sequence continues at coordinate 11,429 of JBPOFE010000040.1, read as the reverse complement.
TCGGTAAATGAATATCCCAGTGAATACAGCAGTGGGAAAATATTAAAGACGATCAGAAACGCGATTGTTGGGATGATAAACAGGTTTCGGATGGTCAGATCACTCAGACCCTTTGCCGCAGCGCGGGACTTTGGGTCCAATTTGGTCATGACTTCAGTGGCCACTGGAATGTTTCCTCAGAACTGCGGGTGCGGGAAAGGAAAGGGCGCTCAGATGCGCCCCTTCCGGTCTGTTTATGTCAGGCTAGAATTATTGCCCGCGACCGTACTTTTCGAATGTTGCCTTCCAATCGGCGGCCAAGGCATCCAGCGTTTCTTTTGCCGTGCCTTCATCACCAACGATAAATGGATACAGACGCTGGTTGGCTGAAGTCAGCAATTCAGCAAATTCAGGCACTGCCCAGAAGTCTTTGACTTTGAACATGGTCTGATAAAATGCCTCATTATATGGTGTTGCCTTACGGAACTCATCAGATTCCAGCACAGCGGCACTGGCAGTATAGCCACCCAGCTCAGCCCAGCGTTTCTGGGTTTCGTCCTTGATGAACCACTCCAGGAACGCCATCGCTTCGTCCTGATTTTCGGAATATTTCACAACCGAAATACCCTGACCTCCAAGAGCGGCAAACTGATCGCCATCGGGGCCTGCCGGATTGGCAAAGAAGCCCGTGTTCGCAGCGTGCGGGTTGGTGGCTTCGTTCAAGAGCGCCGGGAAGAAAGCGAAATAGTTCATCGACATGGCCACAAGGCCCTCGGTGATCGCTTGGTTGTTCTCGACAAAGAACGTCTTGGCCCAGCCCGGCGGTGTATAGCTGTAGAGCTTCTTATAGTTCTCAAGCGCTGCAACAGCCTTATCAGAGTTCACATAGCCATCAACTTCGTAGGTTTCGAAATTGCCCAATTCCGCACCATAAGAAAAGATCGCGTTTTCTACCCCCATGACCATCGCGTCATAGCTGTTGTCGGTATAGATCGCGATACCATAGCGGTTCTCGTCAGGGCGGTGGAAAAATTCAGCGATATCAGTCATCTGCGCCCAAGTCGCGGGTGGAGCCAGATCATAGCCGTACTTGGCTTTGAACGCTTCCATTTCTGCCGGATCTTCGAACCAGTCTTTGCGGTACGACCAACCGACCGCGTCACCCTCCGCTGGAACAGCCCAGTATTTACCCGAATTGCCGGGGTATTCGGCGTAGTATTTGACCGTTGCGGGGGCCATAATCTCAGCAACTTTGTGTTCCGCAAAGAAGTCGGTCAAATCGACATAATGCCCGCCCTCTGATGCGGCGCCCAACCACTGACTATCACCAACGATCATGTCATAGGCGCTGCCGCGCGCATTGAATTCGGTAAACGCCTTGGTCTGAAAGTCGGACCACGGTGTGGTTTCCACCGTCACCGAAATACCGGTTTCCTCTTCGTATTCATTCACAAGTTCTTGCAAGTAATTTGCCGGATCCCATTCTGCCCAAAAGATCACCAGATCTTCGGCCCAAGCTGATGATGCTGAAAGCGCGCCAAACGCGACCCCCGCCAGCATTCCGTTCAAGTTCGTTCTCATATCCCAGTCCTCCCAGATTAGGTTCTAAATTGCCTTTTCGGCATCTTGACCGCTTTAGCCCTGCAAAACGCAAAGGCAGGTGATGACGGTAATTCTCAAAATTAGTCCCTTTTTGGTAATACCAGATGAAAGAACCTGTCAAGACTTTGTTTGCCCTGCCTTGCATGTTCAACTTGCATGAAAAAGCTGAAAAAAATCTCATATACGCACAAAACAGGCTATTTTAGCGCTCTAAATTATCCGACACCATACCAATGAACTGTAGACTTCACGCCATAACTTTGCAATATCTGGCCCGACCAGTTTGCAAATAAGAGCGATTTAGGAACCATTTTCAGTGATTTTCCTCGTTGGCACCTCCGACACCAAGGCGATGGAGCTGGGTTACCTGCGCGATTTACTGGTCGCGGGTGACGCCAAAGTGTGCAGCGTTGATGTCGGAACCCGTGACCCTCTGGGTGCGGTGGATGTGACGCAGGCAGATGTGGCACGACATCATCCGGGTGGTATCACTTCCGTTCTCGGCCTCACGGATCGCGGTCAGGCAGTTGCTGCAATGACCACAGCTTTTGCAAAATATTGTGCAACCCACACACCTCAGATTGACGCGATCATTGGCATTGGTGGCGGCGGTGGCACCTCAATCATCACGGCGGGCATGCGCGCCCTGCCCTACGGAGTGCCTAAATTGATGGTCTCAACCCTCGCCTCCGGTGACGTCGCGCCATATGTGGACACCAGCGACATCATTATGATGCCATCAGTAACAGACATTGCAGGGTTAAACCGGATCAGCCGCCATATCTTGCACAACGCGGCGCAAGCGATCTTGGGTATGGCTGCGTCGTCCTATGCAACGCAAGACAGCGTGAAACCGAGCATCGGGTTAAGCATGTTTGGTGTCACAACCCCCTGCGTCACACAGATTAACGAACAGCTTGAAAGTTCGTTTGACTGCGTTGTGTTTCATGCCACTGGCACCGGTGGCCGCAGCATGGAGAAATTGCTGGATCAAGGGATGCTCGATGGCTTGATCGACATCACCACGACAGAGATTGCCGATGAAATTGTAGGCGGCGTGCTTTCTGCCGGGGCGACACGTTTGGACGCTATGATTGTCAGCGGTAAACCCTATGTCGGCTCTGTTGGAGCCTTGGATATGGTGAATTTCTGGGCACCTGAAACCGTACCGAAAAAATTCGGTGATAGGCTGTTCTACCATCACAATGCCAATGTCACCTTGATGCGTACCACTGCTGACGAATGCACACAGATTGGGGTCTGGATTGCTGACAAGCTAAACAGGGCCACAGGTCCGGTACACCTGCTGTTTCCGGAATTGGGCATGTCAGCATTGGACATCGAAGGTGGCCCATTTTGGAATCCACCAGCTAACAATGCGTTGTTAGAGGCAATCGAAAACCACCTGCAGCAAACCGATAAACGGCGCCTCTCGCGGCTGCCTTACCACATCAACGACCCTGCCTTTTCTGCCGCCGCAGCACAGGCGTATCTGGACATCTCATAGGAAACCCCATGCCAGCCATCCCCCGCACGACCATTCTCAAAAACCTGAACGCCCTCATCGCCCAAGGCCGCCCGATCATCGGCGGTGGTGCCGGCACCGGACTGTCCGCCAAATCCGAAGAGGCGGGCGGTATTGATCTGATCGTGATCTATAATTCGGGACGCTACCGCATGGCTGGACGTGGATCTTCTGCCGGGTTGCTCGCCTATGGCAACGCCAATGACATCGTCAAAGAAATGGCGGTCGAGGTTTTGCCCGTGGTCGAACACACACCCGTCTTGGCGGGGGTCAATGGCACCGATCCATTTATCCTGATGCCACAATTTCTGGCTGAGTTGAAAACCATGGGCTTTTCCGGCGTGCAGAACTTTCCAACAATCGGATTGTTCGACGGCACCATGCGGCAAAGCTTTGAGGAAACCGGGATGGGCTATGGCCTTGAGGTCGATATGATCGCGCAGGCCCATGCGCTTGACCTGCTGACGACGCCCTATGTTTTCAATCCGGATGAAGCGATTGCCATGACCAAAGCTGGTGCGGATATCATTGTGGCCCATATGGGTGTGACCACTGGCGGCAGCATCGGCGCGACCTCCGCTAAAAGTCTCGAAGATTGCGTGGCAGAGATTGACGCCATCGCCAAAGCGGCACGCGGCGTCCGAGAGGATGTGATAGTGATCTGCCATGGCGGCCCGATTGCCATGCCAGATGATGCGGCGTTTGTTTTAGAACATTGTGAGCGATGTCACGGATTTTACGGGGCCAGCAGCGCCGAACGCCTGCCTACGGAAATTGCGATCCGTGAACAGATAAAGAAATTCAAGAGCATGAATGTCGTGACCAACAAAAAGGACAACTGAGAATGAGCGCAATGGATCAGTACTTTGTCTATCCCAGTGACGTGGACAATTTCGGCTTCGATTGGGGGCGTCTGGCCTTAACTTGTGCGCCCGAGGTCAACAGCGCGAAACAGTTTTCGGCTGGCGTTGTGTTTGTCCCACCGGGGCAAGGCCACACCCGACACAATCACCCTGGCGCAGAAGAGATTATCTTTATCATCAAAGGTACCGGGGAACAGATGATCGAAGATGAGAACGGCACGCCGGAAACCCGCACCGTCGGCCCCGGTTGTACCATCTTCATACCAGAAAGCCGTTTTCACGCGACCCAGAACACCGGCACCGAGCCGATGGAAATATTCGTGGTCTATTCCCCCACTGGCCCTGAGAAACTGTTGCGCGACGCGCCCGATTTTCATCTGATCCCCAAGAAAGGAGCATGATATGACAGACCTGAGTTATGATTTCGACCATCTCGACGACCTGATGGACGACGCTGGTTTGGACGTGCTGTTGATCACCTCCAAACACAATGTCAGATATCTCTTGGGTGGCTATCAATTCCTGTTTTTTTCGGCAATGGATGCCATCGGTCATGGCCGTTACCTGCCTGTGATCATCTACGTCAAAGGCAACCGCGACCAAACAGCCTATATCGCCAATACCATGGAAAAATGGGAACACGAAAACACACCGTTCTGGGTGCCGCATTTCTATCCGATGGCGTGGGGCAGCGTCGACAGCATCACCCAAGCGATTGCGCATCTTGAAAAGATTGGCTTCACCACGGGCCGTGTCGGGGTTGAGCCGTCTTTCCTGCCCTCAGACTCGCAGGACAAACTGCGCGAAGCCTTGGCCAATTCCGCATTTTTGGATGCCACAACCGTCATGGAAAACCTACGCGCGGTGAAATCCGCATCGGAACTCGCGCTTTTGCGGCAGGCTTCTGAACATATCACCGATGCTATGCAGGCCACCATCGCTGGCTCTGGCGCGGGCGACACCAAACACGAAATCATCGAACGTTTACGTTTTGAGGAAACCAAACGCGGCCTGCAGTTTGACTATTGCCTGCTGACGCTTGGTGCCAGCCACAACCGCGCCGGATCGGATCAGGAATGGGCCGACGGCGACGTAATGTCGATTGATTCAGGCGGCAACCTGCATGGCTACATTGGTGACATTTGCCGCATGGGTGTGCTGGGCGAACCTGACGCCGAACTCATCGACCTGCTGGGTGAGATCGAGGAAATCCAACAAGCCGCCTTTGCTGAGGTCAAAGCAGGTGCGCCTGGTGCCGCCGCAATTGCCGCAGGTCAAGCGGCTTTGGCGCGCCAGCCCAACAAACAATATACCGACTTCTTTGGCCATGGTATGGGCCTGGTTAGCCACGAAGCACCATTCCTGCTGACAAATCATCCTGTCGCCTACGATGGGCGCGATGCAGATAACCCATTAAAGGCCGGAATGGTGTTATCCATTGAGACCCATATGCAGCATCCAAAGCGCGGGTTTATTAAGCTCGAAGATACTTTGGCGGTAACAGAAACCGGATATGAGATGTTCGGCACCGAAGGGCGTGGCTGGAACAGAGGCGGCACAGGGTGAATTGCGGTTCATGAAGTCACGCCATCTTTATGGGCACTTTTGAACAATTTCATCTAAGCAGTCTCAGCGATAATTGGACGTATCTGGGTCTTTTCGTCAGTTTGATATCAATTTGATTTTGCTGGCTCCTTCTGTGCGTGCCGCGCGCCTGCGCCCTCCGCTCAGGTGTGAATGCGACAGTTCAAACAAACAGTTTCACGAGATAGTCGTACGCATTATCAAAAAACTCCGAATGCTTTTGCAAATTTGACAGCAATGGCCAACGCAGGTTTGCAGACGCATAGTAAAACCAACGCAATTTTAGTTAGGAACGCACATGTCTGCCAGCTATTACGCCCCGAAGGGTGGCCACCCCGGTCAAGAGCAACTGTTGACAGACCGGGCCGTGTTTACCGATGCCTACGCGGTGATCCCAAAAGGCACGATGCGCGACATTGTCACCAGCTTTTTGCCGTTTTGGAATGACACACGGCTCTGGGTCATCGCCCGACCTTTAAGCGGTTTTGCTGAGACTTTTTCACAATACATCATGGAAGTGGCCCCCGGTGGTGGATCGGACCGGACCGAGAGTGATCCGACAGCTCAAGGCGTGTTGTTCGTTGTCGAAGGCACGGCAACGCTGACTGTGGATGGAAATTCACACGCGTTGACGCCCGGTGGCTATGCCTATTTGCCACCGAATTCAGGCTGGACCCTGCACAACAAAAGCGACGACATGCTGCGGTTTCATTGGATCAGAAAAGCCTATCAAGCGGTCGAGGGGCTTGATCATCCCGAAGTCATCATCACCAACGAACAAGACATCGCCCCAACCGTGATGCCCGGCACAGACGGTAAATGGGCCACCACACGCTTCGTTGATCCGACCGATCTGCGCCACGATATGCATGTGACTGTTGTAACCTTTGAACCCGGTGCAGTGATCCCGTTTCTGGAGACTCATGTGATGGAACACGGGCTTTATGTGCTTGAAGGCAAGGCCGCCTACCGCCTGAATGCCGATTGGGTTGAGGTTGAGGCGGGCGATTACATGTGGCTGCGCGCATTCTGCCCGCAGGCGTGTTATGCAGGTGGACCGGGGCGCTTTCGCTACTTGCTTTATAAAGACGTGAACCGACACATGCCTTTGCATCCGAGGGCTTAATCAGTTGCGACAGTGCCACCGATTGCTTTGGTAAGGTCTTTGGCCACCGCCACAACCGCCGCGCTGAACTCAGCAACTTGCTCCGTTCCCACGCGCGACGTAGGGCCGGAGACTGAGATGCCGGCAACCGCTTCACCATGGATGTCAAACACCGGGGCCGCGATACAGCGCATGCCCAAATTCCGTTCCTGATCATCAATCGCATACCCGCGCGCACGGGTGACAGCCAGATCGGCTTTGAGCGGTTCTGCTTGCGTCAGCGTGAATTCCGTGAACTGCTCAAGTGCCGCCGCGTCAAGAAATTTGTCCAAACGCGCTGGCTCCATCTGCGCCATCAATGCCTTGCCAATGCCGGATGCATGCAACCGCGACAACGTGCCGGGTGGGAAAAACGCGCGGATACTTGCGTGGGTTTCAACCTGACTGACAAACAGCACCTGACCATTTTGCTCAATCCCAAGATTTGCGGTCTCACCAGTCATTTCCATCAGTTGCCGCAGAATTGGCCGCGCGCGTTCGACCAAAGAGGTCCGTTTGAGAAACCGCGCGCCAATGACAAAAGCACGCGGCCCGATGTGCCAAACCTGATCCACCCTATCAAATTCGACCAATCCCCGCCCCTCAAGCGTCACAAGAATGCGGTATACTGTTGCGGGGGACTGATCCAAATCAGCGGCCAAAGTCGACAGCGCTTTGCCTTGTGCCTCGCTCAGAAATTCGAAAACCTCCATCGCGCGGTCGAGCGACTTGATGGTGTTTTGCGCAGTTTTATCATCCCAATCGCGCGGCCGGCCCCGCGCCTTGCGATCACCTGTCTTTGGACTATTCGGAGAATCCATAAGATGCGTTCCATTTTATGTGAAAGACAATTTCATCATATGAAAAATATAACATACTGACAATAAATAATTTTTCTCCGCTACATCGAAATGAAAAACATTTTCAAAAAAATATCGCGACCAACATCAGACCTCTAGGATGATTTCAACCATTATAAGGAGACAACCATGAGCTTCCAGAACCCCGTATTCATTCCTGGCCCGACAAACATGCCAGAGGCCGTGCGCCAAGCCTGCTATATGCCGACGATCGACCATCGGTCGCCGACCTTTGGTAAAATCCTGCACCCCTGCCTTGACGGCGTGCGCAAGGTCCTAAAATCTAACAGCGCACATATCTTTATCTTCCCCTCCACAGGAACCGGCGGCTGGGAAACCGCGCTGACCAATACGCTCAGCAAAGGCGACAGGGTACTTGCAGCGCGCAATGGCATGTTTTCGCACCGCTGGATTGATATGTGTCAGCGTCACGGGCTGGATGTGCAGGTTTTGGAAACACCGTGGGGTGAAGGCTTGCCTGCCGATAAATATGCTGAGATTCTGAAGGCCGATACAGACCACACGATCAAGGTTGTTCTGGCCACGCATAACGAAACTGCGACAGGCGTGAAGTCAGACATCGCCGCCGTGCGCAAAGCGCTGGATGATGCGGGACACCCTGCGCTGTTGTTCGTGGATGGGGTCAGTTCCATCGCGTCGATGGATTTCCGCTTTGACGAATGGGGCGTCGATATCGCAGTAACAGGCAGCCAGAAAGGTTTCATGTTGCCTGCGGGTCTGGCCATTGTGGGGTTCTCAGACAAAGCTGTGAAAGCAGCTGAGACCGCCGATCTACCGCGCACCTTCTTTGATATCCGCGACATGCAGAAAGGCTATGACGCCAACGCATTTCCTTACACGCCACCTGTTGGATTGATGAATGGCCTCAAGCTGTCACTCGATATGTTGCTGGAGGAAGGCATCGACAATGTCATCGCCCGCCACACCCGTATTGCAACAGGTGTTCGGTTGGCTGTTGAAGCTTGGGGGCTTGAGCTTTGTGCCACCTCCCCGGATGTGTATTCTGACACAGTGTCTGCCATCCGCACACCCGAAGGTTTCAACGCCACCGATATCGTCACCCATGCCGCCGATGTATACGGCGTGGCGTTTGGTGTCGGTCTGGGCGAAGTTGCAGGCAAAGTGTTCCGCATTGGTCACTTGGGCAGCCTCACGGACGTGATGATGTTAAGCGGACTGGCCACGGCGGAAATGTGTATGGTCGATCTAGGATTGGACGTAAAACTTGGCTCAGGCGTCGCCGCAGCACAGGAATTCTACCGCAGCAATCCCGCCGCCGCACAAAAAAACGCCGCATGATTTGAGAGGCATCACCGATGTACATTCCAACTTATCAAGACATGCTTGATGCGCATGAGCGTATCAAACCGCATATCAAGCGCACGCCGGTGCGGACCTCGGCCTACCTCAATGAGCTGACCGGCGCACAATTGTTTTTCAAGTGTGAGAACTTTCAGGAACCGGGCGCCTTTAAGGTGCGCGGTGCCAGTAACGCAGTGTTCGGACTAGACGATGAACAGGCAAAGCTGGGCGTTGCGACACATTCATCCGGCAACCATGCATCCTGCCTCAGTTATGCAGCCAGCCGCCGGGGTATCCCCTGCAATGTTGTCATGCCGCGCACGGCTCCGCAGGCCAAAAAAGACACCGTTGCCCGCTATGGCGGTAAGATCACCGAATGTGAGCCATCGACATCCTCGCGCGAAGAAACCTTTGCCAAGGTTCAGGCACAAACGGGTGGCGATTTTGTCCACCCATACAACGATCCACGCGTGATCTCCGGTCAAGGGACTTGCGCACGCGAGCTCATGGAACAGACTGATGGCTTGGACATAGTCGTGGCGCCCATTGGTGGCGGCGGCATGATCTCTGGAACCTGTCTGACGCTTTCCAATCAAGCCCCGGAAACGCAGATCATCGCGGCGGAACCTGAACAGGCCGACGACGCCTACCGCAGCTTCAAAGCGGGTCACATCATCGCCGACGATGCGCCCAAGACCATCGCGGACGGGTTGCTGGTACCACTCAAAGACCTAACGTGGCATTTTGTGTCGAACCACGTCACTGATATATTCACCGCATCCGAGACAGAAATTATCGACGCGATGAAACTCACGTGGAAACATCTGCGCGTTGTGGCCGAGGCCAGCTCTTCGGTCCCGCTCGCCACCATTCTGAAAAACAAAGATCGGTTCGCAGGCAAGCGGGTCGGCATCATCATTACAGGCGGCAATGTCGATCTTGACCTGCTGCCTTGGCTCAAGTGAAGGGACTTAAGATCATGAACACACACGTAAATTTAGACAATCACGAAGTCGGATTTGATATTCCAGCAAAGCCCGGTATGGATGAAGCAGACATTCAAACACCCTGTCTGATCCTTGATCTCGATGCGCTTGAACGCAACGTCAAGAAAATGGGTGACTATGCCAAGGATCACGGCATGCGCCACCGCGCCCATGGCAAAATGCATAAATCCGTTGATGTCCTGAAACTTCAGCAAGACATGGGCCATGCCATTGGCGTGTGTTGTCAGAAGGTATCCGAAGCCGAAGTGTTCGCCCGTGGCGGCATCAAAGACGTGATGGTGTCCAACCAGGTAACTGAGCCTGCAAAAATCAAACGTTTGGCTGAAATGCCCAAATATGGCTGCCGCGTATTGGTCTGCGTGGACGACCCCGAAAACGTCAAAGCGCTGTCTGACGCGGCGGTTGCTGCGGGTACGCAGATCGAAGCCTTGGTCGAGATTGATTGCGGCGCGGGCCGTTGTGGTGTGAACACCACGCAGGATGTTGTAAACATCGCCAAATTGATCGACAGCGCCGAGGGTCTGAAATTTGCGGGCATCCAAGCCTATCAAGGCGCGATGCAGCACATGGATTTGTATTCTGACCGCAAAGAAAAGCTGGACGCTGCAATCGCCCAAGTCGCGGACGCCGTGAACGGCCTAAAAAGCAACGGCTTGGAGTGTGATATCGTCGGCGGCGGCGGCACCGGGTCGTATTATTTTGAAAGCGCATCGAATGTTTATAATGAACTTCAGTGTGGGTCTTATGCCTTCATGGACGCCGATTATGGCCGTATCCTGGATGAAAACGGCAAGCGCATCGATGATGGCGAATGGGAGAACGCGCTGTTCATCCTGACCACCGTGATGAGCCATTCTAAAGCCGACAAAGCCATCGTTGATGCGGGCCTCAAGGCACAATCCGTTGACAGCGGCCTGCCCGTCGTCTTTGGCCGCAACGATGTTGAATACCTCAAATGCTCAGATGAACACGGTGTGGTTGCCGACCCCAACGGTGTTTTGCAGGTGAACGACAAGCTCAAGCTGGTGCCGGGCCACTGTGATCCAACTTGCAACGTGCATGACTGGTACGTCGGCGTGCGGAACGGCAAGGTCGAAACCGTCTGGCCGGTATCCGCCCGCGGCAAAGCCTATTGATCCTCTCGTCCGGCAGTCGTGCCGGAACATAAGACGTCCGCGTGCCAGCGCTTTCATAGGTGCTGCACGCGGACGCACCAATTCCCAAAGGAGTCACCCCCATGTTGATCGTCCCCGAACGCGAAATTGCTGACCTGATGACCCGCGATGCGGCTTTTGATGCTGTTGAAAAGGTCTTTGCTGCGATGGCTTCAAAGGATGCGTATAACTTCCCGGTCATCCGCGAAGCAATTGGTCACGAGGATGCGCTTTATGGGTTCAAAGGCGGGTTTGACCAAGCAGGCATGACCCTTGGCCTCAAGGCAGGTGGTTATTGGCCCAACAACCTTGAGAAGCATGGCCACATCAATCACCAATCCACGATTTTCCTGTTTGATCCGGACACCGGCATGGTCAGCGCCATGGT